>ONHE01000158.1 GCA_900317545.1 uncultured Prevotella sp.
CGCTTTCCAGGCGTGCCTCTTAAGCCACTCGAGCATCTCTCCATAGCTTTCACGGTGCAAAATTATCCTTTTTCCTTAGAAAAATGGTATTTTAGATCGTAATTTAAATTTCTTTAATGATTAAGGGAGGCATATTGCGCCAGTAACAAGAAAATGCTGCAGAGAAACCGGAAAAAAGCAACAGCCCGTGCACACGATCAGGACAGAAGAAAGGAAAGGTCAAGACAGATGGAAGACACGCTCCACATTGGCATTGGTCCTTGCTGCCACCTCGTCTTCATCGACACCGTAACTGACCGACAACTGCTGCAGGACCAACTTGACGAAGGCACTTTCATTACGCTCGCCGCGATGCGGAACAGGCGTCATATAGGGACTGTCGGTCTCCAAGACGATACGGTCCAAGGGCACGGAAGCCGGCAGATCCTCGCGCAGATGGCTGCTCTTGAACGTCAGGACGCCGCCGATGCCAAGCACAAACCTGTCAAACGACAGCAACTCATCGGCCTCCCGCGGGTTGCCCGTGAAGCAATGGAACACACCGCCAGGCAGTTCCTTCGCATACGGGCGCAACAGACGGACCAGCTCGTTCTGTGCTTTCCGGCAGTGAATCATCAACGGCAGGCCATACGAGATGGACCATTTGACCTGCTCTTCCAAGGCATACAGCTGTTCCTTCTCATACTCGCGCGACCAATAATAGTCCAATCCGACTTCTCCGATGGCTATGAACGGCTGATCCGAAAGCCTGTTCTCCTCGAGCCGGACCTGCATTCTCGCCAGCACATCCGGCCATTCGGGGCCCACTTCTTCAGGATGCAGGCCGATCATAGGATAGGCGAAGCCGGGATATTGACGGCATACGTCCAGCACGGAATCCACAGACGGCAGATCTATTGCTGGCAGGAAGACCTTCCGGACGCCCGCCTGTCGGGCACGGAGGATCACTTCGGGCAGATCATTTCTGAACTCTTCCCCATCCAAATGGGCATGCGTGTCAATAAATCCGTTCTTCATGACGACGATAGTAATAAACGATTCCAAACTTGCGGCATTCGTTAAACCGCACTTCGGGGGGCTCCTGCTGATAGTGGAGCTCTATTTGGTTCCATAGATCCAACAACAGTTCGTCGGCCTCAGGCCTGATCTGCCGGATCTCCTGCATGGCTCTTTCGGTCCGACTGGCCATCACCCGCTGCTGCTCAAGGGCTTCCCGGAAGATGTCAAGATGTGTCCCGACCATGCCTATGGTAGGATTATAGATGGGACGACCACCTTGCTTGATCCGCGTTTTTTCCCCTAAGACGACGCGCTTGCCCCATTCGAGGATGGCATCTGCCGACTTCAGATTGGGCAGCGCGGTCGTGCCAGCTTCCAATCCATAGAGTCCGAGTAAGGTTTTCTTGATCTCTCCTCGCTCCACGCCCATCATCAGGACTTGCAGGAAATGGCTTACGTACATGCCGGCATTGTGCTGCAGCTTTGCGATCTTGGCCGAATGCCTTGTCTGGGCCTGCCAACTGACCTTATATTGTTCATGTGCCGTGAGGAGTTTGTCATAGATGGGCTGCGCCTTGTTGAGCGATTTCCAGTCGATAAAACGATTTCTAACGATGTAGATATCGTTATTGTCGAGCAGCGTCTTCAATGCTTTGAGACGTGCGGCATCAGTTTTTGGAAGTCGTCTATAGGGCATTGCGTTAATTCATCTTTGACAATTCACCATTCGGCATACAGCATTTACCATTCTCATCAGGCAGTCCCCTCTTGTGCCGATCATGACACCGCAAGGGGTGGCGATTACGTTCAGCGGTTGCGCTTCATCATTCGCTCAGCGTAAGCCCATAGTTCAGCCTTGCGCTCTTCGGGCACGCTGACGGCGGAAAGATAGGTTCTGCTCTGGTCGAAGTAATGCTTTATCCGCTCCTGAGCCAGCTTGTCAACGCCGATTTCTGTATATATGGCTGTCACAGCAGCGATCTTATCCTGTGGATCAAACGTGGTGGCAGAGGTCCACCTGATCAGTTCGTCAAGCTGACTTGGCGTGGCCAGGTTGAACGCATTGATGAGCATGTAGGTCTTCTTGTTGGATATGATGTCTCCTCCGATTGCTTTTCCGAAGACCTCGGGGTCTCCATAGACGTCGAGAAAGTCGTCCTGGAGCTGGAAGGCGAGGCCTATCTGCTCGCCAAACCGATAAAGATTGTCGGCGTCAGCATCCGTTGCGCCGGCAAGAATGGCCCCCATCTTGGTGGCACATGCCAGCAGTACACTTGTCTTGAGCCGTATCATCTCGATGTATTCGTCCTCTCTGACATCGCCTCGCGACTCAAAATCCATGTCCAACTGCTGTCCTTCGCCGATTTCCAAGGCCGTCTCCGTGAACAGATCAAGCACGGGCTTGAGCTTCGACGGATCACATTCGGCGATGAGCCGATAGGCCAATACGAGCATCGAATCACCACTGAGGATGGCCGTGTTGGCACCCCACTTCCGGTGAACGGTCTGATGTCCGCGCCTCAGATCGGCCTTGTCCATCAGGTCATCATGCAATAAGGTGTAGTTATGATAGGTCTCTATGGCACACGCAGACGGCATGACCGACTCGGGATCGTCACCGAAGAGACTGTAAGACAGCAGCAGCAGCACGGGCCGAATGCGCTTTCCGCCCATCGAGAGGGCATATCTGATCGGATCATAGAGCGTGTCCGGCTTCCTTGCACGGGTGACTTGGTTGAGCCATAGGTTCACTTTCTCGAGCAGTTCATCAGCTGTTAAGGTTTTCATCTTATTCATTTAAAGTTTAAACACGACAGGTATGGCGAAGAGTGTCCGACAAGGTTTGTCATTCTCAATGCCCGGTTTCCACTTGGGCATCATTCTTACGATGCGCAGCGCCTCGCGGTCCAGCAACGGGTCGACAGCCTTCTCGATCTTCGCATTGGCAATGGTGCCATCGGTGTTGATGATGAATGACACGACCACTTTGCCTTGTATCTGCTGCTTCTGAGCCAGATACGGATAGCGGAGATTACGCTGGAGCCACTTCATGAACTCAACCATGCCACCCGGAAACTCGGGCAGTTTGTCGACCACACGGAAGTTGAGCGGGGCCTGATCGTCCACGGGGACCTGCGGAAGAGCCTCTGTCACGTTCGCCTCCTTGGTCTCCCCTTCGCCGTCTCCGATCAACAAAGGACTCGTGGAAGGTGCCACTTTCTCCTCCGCCTGGATCGGCTGGTCCACCGCCTTGATCTTTTCAGTCACGGCTTTCGACGCCGGAGCCGGTTCCGCCGACACCATATCGCGCTGGTCCATGGCCGGAACCATCTCAAGATCCGATGCCAGATCGTCGAGCATTTCCGCGTTGTCAGCAGCCGACTGATCGCGTGTAGTATATTCGAAAGCGACGAACAGCAGAGCCAGTGCCACGATGAGTCCGAGCAGGAAGCCCGTCGTGCGCATTCCTTCCATATTGGCTGTTTCGGATTTATGATTTTCCACTACACTAAACGATGTTCTTTTCCGTTATCAAGACGAATTCAGAAGCAAATTTAGTGCATATATTTGAAAAAAGCAGTATCTTTGTCCAATAATTAAATAAATTAAATGAAAAAAGTTGTTTTTACGCTCCTGTTAACGCTTTTAGCCATCTCTGCCAAAGGCCAGGAGAGCCAGACTGAATACAACTTCCTTCGTCTGCCGGCCAGTGCACATGCGGCTGCACTCGGCGGAGACAACATCACGATCATCGAGGACGATGAAGCGCTGATCTTTCACAACCCTGCTTTATTGTCGTCCGTGAGCGACAAGACTATCAACTTCAACTATATGAACTATATGTCAGGTGTCAACATGGCCAGTGCATCCTTCAACCGCGTCATCCGTGAGAAGGCTTCCGTGGCGGCATCGGTGCAATATATCAACTACGGAACGATGAAGCAGACCGACGAGAACAATGCCGACTTGGGCGAATTCACCGCCCGCGACATTGCCTTGAGCGGCAGCTTCTCCTACTTCCTGTCAGAACACATAGCCGGAGGAATCACGGCCAAGATGATCACTTCATACATCGGCGACTACAACTCCATTGCGATGGGGGTCGACTTAGGCCTCAACTACTACGACCCCGAACGTGAATGGTCGCTCTCATTGGTGGCAAAGAACCTCGGCGGACAGCTGAAGGCCTACGACGAGACCTATGAGCGGATGCCGATGGACGTGCAGTTGGGTGCCAGCAAACGGCTTGCGCACACGCCTTTCAGGTTCTCGGCGACCTTGGTGGACCTCAATCATTGGAACTATAAATTTATCGACCACTTGGTGGCCGGCGTCGACATTCTCCTCTCGGAAACGATCTGGGTGGGCGGAGGCTACAACTTCCGGCGCGCCAACGAGATGGAGATTGTCGGTGCTGACAATATCGGAAGCAGCCACGGAGCAGGCTTCTCGATGGGCGCGGGGCTCAACTTAGAGCGCTTCAAGCTCAATCTGGCCTACGGGAAGTATCATGTCTCGAGCAGCTCAGTGGTCGTCAACATAGCTTATACATTATGACAGATATGAAAAGAATTACGATCGCGATCGACGGTTTCTCATCTTGCGGCAAGAGTACGATGGCTAAAGACTTGGCCGCAGCAGTGGGCTACGTCTATGTGGACACCGGTGCGATGTACCGTGCCGTCACGCTTTTCGCCCTGCGCGAAGGCCTTTTCAATCCCGACGGAACCATCCGCGAGGCTGAACTGCAGGCCCGACTGCCCGAGATCAGCATCACCTTCCGGTTCAATCCGACCACAGGACGGCCGGACACCTACCTGAACGGGGAGCTTGTAGAGCAGCAGATCCGCTCGCTCGAGGTGTCTTCGCACGTCAGTCCCATCGCCACCCTGCCCTTTGTGCGTGCCGCCCTCGTCGCCCAGCAACAGGCAATGGGCCGCGACAAGGGCATCGTCATGGACGGCCGGGACATCGGGACGACCGTCTTCCCGAATGCCGAACTGAAGATATTCGTCACGGCCAGTCCCGAGACCAGGGCCCGACGCCGGTTCGACGAACTGAAAGCGAAGGGCATGGAAGCAGATTATGAAGACATACTAAGCAACGTCCGCGAGCGTGACTACATCGACACGCACCGCGAGACATCACCTCTGCGCAAGGCAGACGACGCCGTCGAGCTCGATAATGGCTCCATGACGATTGCCGAACAGAACCAATGGCTGCTCGACCGCTTTCATGCAGTTTTGGCGGATGAGAACTGCGGCTCGGGCAAAGCATAGCTTTGGACGGTCCGGAGCTATGCTTTGGACGCCCCGGAGCTATCATCCGGGCGGCCCGGAGCTATGCTTTGGACAACTGGGAGGAACGGTCCATAAAAGATATAGGATAAACGGCTCATTGACAGACCGTTAGCTCATCCGTTGAGCAATGCGGCTCCAGCCGGTACGGATGGACCGTCGGTCAGGCACCGGACATACAGCCCCGGCAGTCGGATGGCGTTCTGGATCCTGCGAATGCTGGCAGCTACACAGACGGGAAATATGATTCCACAACTTAAAACGACTAATCACACAATTCAACCATGCAATACAGAACATTAGGAAAAACAGGTTTGGAGGTCTCGCAGATCGGCTTCGGGGCCTCCTCTTTGGGCGGCGTGTTCCACGACTTCGACGAACAGCGCGGCCTCGATGCCGTCTTCACAGCGATCGAAGCAGGCATCAACTTCATCGACGTGTCGCCTTACTACGGCTATTACAAGGCCGAAACTGTGCTCGGAAAGGCACTCAAGGACATCCCGAGAGAGCGTTTCATCCTCTCGACGAAGGTCGGTCGCTACGGCGAAAACGGCCACAACACCTGGGACTACTCTGCCCGGAGAGCCACGGAGAGCGTCTACGAGAGCATGGAACGGCTCCACGTGGACTACATCGACATCATCAACGTCCACGACATCGAGTTTGCCGACCTCCGGCAGGTGGCCGACGAGACGCTTCCGGCACTCGTTGAGCTGAAGCGGAAAGGGATAGTGAGACATGTAGGATGCACAGATCTGCAGCTCGAAAACTTGCAATGGATCATCGAGCACGTGCCCGAAGGAACCATAGAGAGCGTGATGAACTTCTGCCATTTCTGTCTCAACGACGACAAGCTCATTGATTTTCTTGACTTCTTTGAGGCCCATGGTGTCGGCGTGCTCAACGCTTCGCCCTTCTCCATGGGACTGCTCACCTATCGGGGGGCTCCCGATTGGCATCCCGCACCGCAGCCCTTGAAGGACGCATGCCGCCGTGCGGCCGACTTCTGTGCGCAGTCAGGCTATCCCATCGAGAAGCTTGCCATGCAGTATTCACTGTCAGAACCGCGCATAGCTTCCACCATTTTCAGTACCACACGCCCCGAGAACCTGCTCCAGAACATCGCCTACGCCAATGAACCCATCGACTGGGATCTTGTCAAAAAGGTGAAGCAGATCATCGGCGATCAACAAAGAGTGTCATGGGCGAATACCTGAAGATCATCGACGCGCACGCCCACCTGTGGCTGAAGCAGGACACAGAGGTCGACGGCAAGCGCATTCTCACTCTCGCGAACGGACGCTCCATGTTCATGGGCGAAGAAGTTCAGATGCTCCCTCCGTTCCTTATCGACGGGCGGAACACGGCCGAAGTCTTTCTCTCCAACATGGACTATGCCCGCGTGTCGGCTGCCGTGATCACGCAGGAGTTTATCGACGGTCTGCAGAACGATTATCTCCGCGAGGTCGGCCGACAGCATCCCGACCGTTTCTTCGTGTTCGGCATGGCCGACTACCGACAGCCCGACTGGCCCGATCAGGCCCGTCAGCTCATCGCGGACGGCTTTGCGGGACTGAAGATCCCTGCAGCCCGGCTCATCGGAAACGGCTGGCGGGTCTGGCTGAACAGTGATCCAATGATGCAACTCATGCACACCATGGAAGACCGGCGACTGCTCCTGCACGTCGAGTTGGCTGACGGGGATACGCAAGTGGGCGAATTGGAAGACATCATCCGTGAATGCCCGCAGCTCAGGATCATCATCGGACACTTCGGAATGGTGACCCGCGAGGGCTGGATGGATCAGATCCGGCTGGCCCGCCATCCCAATGTCTATATCGAAAGCGGTGGCATCACCTGGCTCTTCAACGATGAGTTCTGGCCCTTCCCGTCAGCCGTGAAAGCCATCAGGCAGGCTGCCGACGAGGTCGGAATGGACAAGTTGCTCTGGGGATCGGACTATCCGCGTACCATAACAGCCATCACTTACAGGATGTCTTATGACTTCATCCTCCGGAGCAGCCTGCTCACTGATGACGAAAAACGGATGTTCCTCTGCACCAATGCACAGCAGCTGTTCGGCTTCAAACAGCTCATCGGTCTGCCATATATCAAGAATATGTCTGAATAAACAATCAAAAAAACTAAATCAAATGAAAGCAATTCAAATCCCGGAACGAGGAGTTCTGAAAGTTGTAGATATCGAGCGTCCGGTCTGCCATGACGGCGAGGTCATGCTGAAGATCAAATATGTCGGCTTCTGCGGCAGTGACCTGAACACCTACAGGGGTGCCAACGGCATGGCCAAAGCCATGGTGATCCCAGGCCACGAAATCGGTGCGGAGATCGTGGAGACCGGTGCCGGCGTCCCCGAAAGCCTGCAACAGGGCATGACGGTGACCGTCAACCCTTACACGAACTGCGGTTATTGCTCCGCCTGCCGCAATCGCCGCTACAACGCCTGCGAGCATAACGAGACGTTAGGTGTACAGCGCGACGGCGCGATGCGCGAGTTTCTTGTCGTCCCCTGGCAGAAAGTGATACCAGTGGAAGGCATCTCCGCCCGCCACTGTGCGATCATCGAGCCGATGAGCGTGGGCTTCCACGCGGTGCAGAGAGCATGTGTGACGGACACGGACACGGTGATGGTCATCGGTTGCGGCATGGTCGGCATCGGCGCCATCGTGCGTTCGATCGTGCGGGGAGCCACCGTCATCGCCTGCGACATTGACGATGAGAAGTTGGAGAATGTCAAGCAGTTGGGAGCAGCCCATACGATCAACACCGTCAAGGAGGATCTCCACGAGCGGCTCTTGACAATCACGAAGGGCCGGATGCCTGATGTCGTGATTGAGGCAGTAGGCTCGCCGTTCACCCAGAACCAGGCTCTCCACGAGGTAGGCTTCACGGGTCGGATCGTCTTTATCGGCTATTCGAAGAAAGAGACGAGCTTCGACACGGGCCTGATCGTCAAGAAAGAGCTTGACATACGCGGTTCGCGGAATGCGCAGCCTGAAGACTTCGAGGGTGTGATCAAGTATTTAAGCCGCGGCACATGCCCCTACGACCTGCTCATTTCGAAGGTTGTGAAACCCGAAGAGGCTGCCGATGCCATGGCTGAATGGAGCGCCGATCCGGGCAAAGTGTTCCGTATCTTGGTCGAATTTTAAGCTTACAGACCGAACAGAGAAGGCACGCGGACCGAAAGAAGTCAGATTTCGGACCGGACGGAATACGCTTCCGGCGCTGCTTGACGAAAAAGCTTTCTTGTGCAAAAGTGCGCAGGAAAGCTTTTTCCTTTTAGTGTCAGCTGCTCCGGATCACTCGTAGAGATAGAACATCCGTTCCATCATCTGCCACTTTTCATCTGAAGTGGCACCCGCTTTGCAGCCTTGCAGCACCGCCATAAAGTCTTCCCACTCCTGCTGGCGGGGCAAGTGGGCGAGGCGGGCCATGGCAGTGTCCCAGTCGAAGTCAAGCGATGTCTCAACAATCATGAACACATGGTTGCGCAAGATGTAGAGTTCCATTTCCAGGATCCCCACTTCCCTGATGCCCTGACGGATCTCCGGCCACGACTTGGCGGCACTGTGGGCCTCACGATACCTTGCGATCATCTGTGGATCGTCACGCAGATCGAGCATCTGGCAATAGCGTTTTACCGGCCCGTTGTACTCCTTAACTTTATATCCTTCTGTCATAATATGTAAAAATAGATGGTTACTTTGCCCAGTTGACGATAAATTTGCCTACGTCCTGAAGCTGCATGTCGTGGTTGTCAGACCGCAGATTCTCAATGCGGACATTCTCAATGGGCGACTCAGGAAGCCCTGTAGCCTTGATCAGACGCGTGCAATTGTCGACCGTGATATCCTTGAAATAGAGGTTGCGATATACGGGCGTCATGTCGGTCACATCGGGTTTGGGCAATCGCTGAGCCGCCTTGCCCACGTAGGTGGCTGATCCGAGCATGTCCCAAGTGAATGCCGACTTGGCCGAAACGCGGATGCGCTCGAACCACATGTTTTCTCCGCCTCCTCCGCGCGGTCTTCTGGTCTTGAAATAGAATCCGTTTGACGGTGCTTCCATCACGCAGTCGTGCATATAGACGTTGCGCACCATGCCTGCCGTCTCACTGCCAATGGTGACACCACCTGCCCCGCGCTTGACGGTGCAATAGCGAATGACGACGTTCTCCGTAGGCCGTCTGACGGTCCGTCCGTCCTTCCCGCGTCCCGACTTGAGCGTAAAGCAGTCGTCGCCGCAATCCAAGGTGGTATACTCGATCAGCGCGTAGACGGACGAATCGATGTCAATACCGTCCGTGCGGCCCAGCCCATGGCTGCTGACAGTGACGCCGCGGATGATGATGTTCTCACAATAGCAGGGAACAATGTTCCAGAATATCGACCGCTCAAAGGTGACCCCTTCGACCATGACATTGCGGCAGTGGATCGGACCGAAGAAGACAGGGAGGAAGACCTTGCCCCCGTCGGCCCCGTCATAGACGCGTCGGGCGAGCGGAACGTCGCCCACCGACTCCTTGATACCGCCCTCAGCGCGCTTGCTCATCTCACAGTCGCGAGCGGGCGCAATGAGCTTTCCCGCCCCCGTCAGCGCGATGTTCTCGGCGCCGTCGGCATAAATCATAGCTCCCAACGACATGACATCGATGCCTTCATTGCGCGTGGCCACTACGGGGAGATAGTCCCTGATGTCGCCGCTGAACCGGAGTTCGGCCCCCGCTTCAAGATGGAGGTCGACGTTGCTGCGCAGTTGGATGCGTCCTGTGAGCCACCTACCTGCCGGCACAATGACGTGGCCCCCACCCTGCCGGGCTACTTTGTCGATGGCGCGCTGGATGGCCGCGGTCGACAGACGCTGCAGGCGAGCACCCGTCTTGGTGATGGAAAGGCTGCGGCTGGGGAACTCCAGACGTTTCAGTTGAGGCATTTTGAATGGAGACTTGATCGGTTCAATCTGTTCGGGCATCGGCTTTTGGGCACTGGCTGCCAGGAGGAAGAGGCTCGATGCAATTGCTAAGATGATTCGTTTCATAAATAGTCATTAAGTGTCAAGTGCATGATTGAAAGACACTTTCAATCATCTGTCCTGCAAAGATACATAAAAAAACGGAAGCATCCTACAAATGTCCCCATTTATTATAACAGATGTCGAAAACAGCGATCTGAGAAGCGGGGCGATGAAAAGCCA
>ONHE01000002.1 GCA_900317545.1 uncultured Prevotella sp.
CCGCAGCACCGAAGCTACTTCGGCAAAAGACACACGATAGTCTTTTGCCGGGCAGACTGCTGGTAGGAAGACCACCAAGAGGAGTGCGATTTGCTTTCCGAACTTCATCTTAGTTCACTTTTGAATAGTCATAATCATACTTCATCCAATACATGTCGAAGGTCACTGAACTGGATGAGGGAGCCTTGGTGTTGTTCCACATCCGGAAATCGACATGCTTGATGTGGATGATGCCGATTCGCTTGATATTCTCAGCACTATTGGCAGTATTCTGTCCCTTATAGTTGTAGTAGAGCACTAACAGGTATCCGTCAACGTCGGCAGACTTTTCAACACCCACCGTAAACACCCCCGGTGCCCACACGGAGTTATTAACGGACTGCTTGACACTTTCGATACTGATGTTGCCAATCTTCTTCTGGGCAACATCTATCGGGAATGTCTGCTCGTCAATCTTCTCCAATGAGCCGCTGGCCACTTGATCAATCAATGCCTTATGACTTGATACGGACGGATCCAAATAAACAAATGTTAAGACCGGAGCACCGTAGCAGCTGCCATTGGCGCCTGTCACGCGGTATTCATCTGCAGAATTATTGAAATAGTAATAGTTCTTGAGCTGCGAGTTGGAGCCTGCCGGACTGTTGATTTGAATAGTTCCTCCACTGACTCCGGAGAAGAAGAAGTAGGGGTTGACGGAGTTATACTCGGCCTCTGTCACCGCAGGAACATTCTTCGCAGAGCATGTCTTCGCCATATACTTATAAGAAATGGGATCGACAGTCTCACGCCACATGCTGTTGGAATAGGCCATACCGGTCTCCGGTGAGAAGAAGGAGGTCATCTCTTCCACATCGCGTCCCTGTCCCCAAATCTTCTTATCTTTCCAGAAATAGACAAACGGAACCTTCACGGTGAACTTATCCGTCAGTAGCTTCTGCTCGATATTGTCAAAGTAGGAGATCATCAAGTCGGTCTTATTGTTGCCATCCACGAAATTCGCAGACGAAGGAACGAGGAATTGCAACTGGCTTTCGGTCTGAGAAGTGATCGTACATTCCACGCCCGAAACGAAAACCTTGTTGACCTTATTCATATAGCTGCCTGCCAAGGTTATGATGTCCCCCACCTCTGCGACGGGGAATGAGGTCGTCGAAACAACCGGCTGGTAACGCTTGACGGTCAATGGCTTCGTCGGACTTGTCACGGTTGTCTTGGTGCCATCATAGTAACTGAAAGCGATGGTGGCTATATCATCCTCTACGTAGGGGACTTTTACGACGATCTCATCTGTGCTTTGCGTCACGATCGTGGCCTCATGGCCGACGCTGTTACCCTTCGCCGTGAAGATCACTGCGGAGATCACATTCATCCGCTCACCGCTGATCAGTAGGTTATTGCCCATTTCCACTTCGGCCGGAAGCGTGTTCTGGTCTGCATCCGGGGCCACATAGGTCACTTCGAAATTCTGATCTGAAGTCCCGTCACCGATCGCATTGGTCAGGACGATTTTACCAGTCTTCGCTTCTCCGGCCACCCGAATCGTCAGTCTCTTATTGGAAACCTTCTCCACGATTGTTGCTGCCGAACCGCCAACAGTGGCCGATGTGACATCGTCCAAATGCTCGCCTGTGATCACTACGTCCGTTCCGATATTTCCGCTGACGGGCTCAAAGGAAGTGATAACGGGCGCGCTGCTGATATATTCGTTCATTGAAGTCTGGTCACAACCTGCCAAAAAGAGCAGGACTGACAGCAAACCGACATTTCTTAAAAGATGATTCATATTCATATCTTTATCCTTTCTTGCTTAATGATTAATAACCAGCATTCTGTGCAACGTCAGGATTGATATTGAGAACGCTGACTGGGATGGGCAGGAAGGTCTGCCAATCAGAAATCGGAGAGATCGTATAGGAATACCCGGCATAGAAAGACTCTCCGGTCAGGAAACGGTTGACCGTCTCCGCAGCATTGCCCCAGCGGAGCAAGTCGAACCAATGCTGATTCTCAAAAGCCAGCTCCAACCGGCGCTCCTTTCTGACGGCTTCACGGAAGTCGTATTTCGTGGAAAGGTCAGACAAGGCATACGGCTTGATCTCGGCTCTTTCCCGGATCATGTTGAGATATTTCAAGGCTTCGGCCGAAGGACCGTTCATCTCGTTCATCAGCTCCGCATAGAGCAGGGCGATGTCCCCTACCCTGATCACGGGCCAGTCACTTTCCCCGTCCTCTTGGGTGGTCACCGGGTAGGTGTACTTGCAGCAGTAGGTCGCATCCACCCATGTGCCTGTCGTTGCGTTATAATAGCGCTGCGCGATATTCACATTCCGGCGGACGTTGTCGCCCTCTGAAAGGTAGGCATTGATGAGATTGTCCGACGGTGTATTGTAGCTGCGTGTCGTTCCGATGATCACATTGCCGCCGTTATTGATAGGCGCAAACATGTTCCCAAACGGCGACCCCAAGCCCACGTTGCCTGACAGATACCTGACGGAGAAGATGATTTCCTTGTTCATCTCATTGTTTATACTGAAGATCTTGTCATAGGGGACAAGGTCGGAGCCCTGCTGCGGATTGCCAACCTGCGCGCTCTCCAACACCTCTTTACATAACGTTGCTGCACGGGCGTACTTGTCCGATCCGGCCTTGTAGTGGGTGGCGTAGACCTTGGCCAGCAGTGCCTTGGCCGCATTCATGTCTGCCCGTCCCAAGTCGGCGGTTTGCATCTGCTGCGGCAGCAGACCGTTGGACACGACGTTCTCGAGATCCCCCTCGATCAGCTGATACACTTCGTCCACCGTGCTGCGCTGCATGTTGCGCGCAACGCCTGACGGAGTCTTCGCCGTCACGATGAACACCGGCCCCCAAAGACGGACCAGATTAAAGTATTCCAAGGCACGAAGGAAGAGCGCTTCACCCTGATACTGGTTCCGGAGGGCAGGATCGGACACGGCATCCAAATAACTCAGCACGTTGTTGGCGCGCGAAATGGTTGCGTAGCAGGCGTTCCAGTAGTCAGACACCCATTCGTGCTCGGTCGTGATCTTGCCCTGATCGAGCTGCTCCACCAACTTCGTCGTATTCGAAGTTGATCCGGTGCCATACATTCTGCTGTTGTCCGAGCGGAGCTCCGTCATGGCCCATTCATAGTACATGACATCATGGAGTCCGTTGTAGCATCCCATGACAAGCGTATTCACAGAGTTGTCATCCTTCACGTACTCATCTGCCGCAACTTCGGAATATGGATATTGGTCCATATCACAGGCCGTCATCAGGGCCAAGACCAACGGTAAAAGAATATATTGAAACTTTTTCATAGCTTATGGAATTAGAAGTTAATATCGAAACCGACCGAAACTGTCGAGGTCAGGGGGAAGCCGCCCCGCTGGTATCCGGCAATCATCGCACTACTATATTGGTTGGTGATCATCCTCGACTCGGGGTTGATGCCACGGTAACCGCCGCTCCATACATAGAGCAGATTGCTGCCGGAGAGATAGAGCCTGAGACCTGACAGACGCAGCCTTCGGGTCAGCGCACTGGGCAATGTGTAGCCGATGGAGAGGTTGCGCAGACACGCATAGGAGGCATCCTCCAACGGATAGTCGGTCAGACACAGATTGTGCCCGTTCTTCCAGAAAGGAGTCTTTCCGTCACCCGGATGTTCCGGACTGATCCAATGGTTGTCCGTGTAGGCCCGGTTCCATCTAACCGATTCATTGTAGTATACGTCTCCGTTGAAGACAGTGATGCCCTGCACGCCCTGAATGAGGATGGAGAAGTCGAAATTCTTCCACTTCAGGGTATTGGTAATGCCCCATGTGAAGTCAGGATAGGGATTTCCCAATGCCACGCGGTCATCGGTATTGAGCACCTTGTCGCCGTTGGTATCCACGATCCGCAGTCCTCCGGGAATATCATCGGAGAAATGTGGGGCCGCATCAATTTCTTCTTGCGTATTCCAGACACCGTCGGTCTTGTAGCCATAATACTGGATAAGCGGTTCGCCTACTTTCGCGATGTAACACTCATTGCGCTCTCCCTGGCTGATGACCTGACTTTCTCCGCCAAGCTCAAGCAGCTTGTTGCGCGACAAGGAGAGATTGAAGCTGGTGTCCCAGCTGAACTTCCGATTAGCGAAGTTGTGGGTCTCGAGCTGTATCTCGACGCCTTTGTTGCTCACCTTACCGATGTTATTCCAGAAGTAGCTGTAGCCCGTGAACGACTGGGTAGGCTGTGCAAACAGCAGCGCCTTGGTCTCGGAGTAGTAAGCATCGACAGATAAGTTGATCCGGTTTTTAAACAGTCCGAGATC
The DNA here is from genome assembly GCA_900317545.1 of uncultured Prevotella sp. GTDB lineage: Bacteria > Bacteroidota > Bacteroidia > Bacteroidales > Bacteroidaceae > Prevotella. The sequence goes on from ONHE01000002.1 coordinate 4,322, forward strand.
GAAGCCGACATTGTATTCGTTGGTCTTCTCCCATGTGATGTCCGCATTGGCCAAAGTCGATGACGTGTTGGCCGTACCATTGACCAATGAGCCGTTCCCTGTACCGGTCACATAGTTGGCGCCATTGAGCACCTCCAAGGCAGCCTGGTACTGGATCCGGTTGTTTCCGGTGACGCCATAGGTGGCACGCAGTTTCAGATTGGAGAGGGTTTTCTGATTGCGCATGAATGGTTCTTCACTGACGCGCCATCCCAATGAGACCGACGGGAACCACGCATTGCGGTTGCCTTTGGCGAAAAGTGACGAACGGTCAAGACGCAGGGAGGTAGACAGGAGGTACCTGTCCAAGTAGCTGTAGTTGATACGTCCCAAGTAGGATTCCAAGATCACGTTGGGGTATCTGAAAGTTCCGGTGCCGTCGGTATTGCCGTTTCCGCTGCTGGCAATCTCATAGACCGTGGCCGCGTTGAGCGTTTCGATGTCGTCGGTGGCGAATCCCGTGCCTGTCAGTGCGACCCGCTGGTTGCGCGTCGACTCCGCCGTGTAGCCCAGGAGCACTTCCAACGAATGTTCCTTCTGTTGCCCGAAGCGGTTCTGATAGGTCAAGGTATTCTCCGTAAGGAGGTCGACATAGAGCGTGCTGAAATAGGTTGCCAGACTCGCCTCACCATCCTTGGTCGCGTTCTTCTTGCCATAATAATAGGATGGAGCAAAGCTGATGTTCAGACCGTTGGATGTCTTGAACTGCAGTCCCTTGCAGATATCGACCGTGAAATAAATGCTGGCCAGCCCCGAGAAGTCTTCGCTCCAGCGCTTGGTGTTGGCCATCACGCTCCAGGGATTGTTGTTGGCCGAGGTGAAGGGGGATGTTGTCTCCATGATGGGATTGCCGCTGTCATCCACCTCACCGGTCGGCGTGGAGATGTTGTTGAAGTGGCTGCCGCGCGCAAAACCGGAATATCCCGTCAGCGCAGTCGTGATATCGTTGTGGACAACGGGCAGGAACGAGGGCGTGCGATAGAAGTCAATGAAGTTGTTGCGTGGCCTTTCGGTCTTCTTGTACGTGCCCGAGAGGTTGATGCCCATATTCACGATGCCCGAAAGTCTCGAATCCAACTTGGCGCGAAAGGTCATCTTGTCCAACGAGTTGTGCTGCATGATACCCTTGTCCTTCGTGTAAGCGGCCGAGACAAAGTAGCGCGACTCCTTCTTGCCACCCGATACGCTGAACTGAACGTTGGTCATATCGGCCACGTCACGCAGTCCTTGCTTCTGCCAGTCGGTCGGTCCGTAGAGACTTTCCAAATAGGCCGCGCTGCGCGCATTAGCCATCACCGGCCGTCCGCCGAGTGCTTCTTCCTCCACCATCTGGTTATACCAGTCGGTGGAAGTCATCATGTCATGCAGCTGATAGGCATACTTGAATCCTTCATAGAACTTGAACGAATATTTCGGTTTGTCAGGCGTGCCGCTCTTCGTGGTCACCATGATCACGCCGTTGGCGGCCCGCGACCCGTAGATTGCTGCCGAGGCGGCATCCTTCAGGATCTCGATCGACTTGATATCCGACGCATTGATCTGCGACAGACCGTTCGTCACCGGGAAGCCGTCGATGATCACGAGCGGTTCGCTGTCGGCCGATATCGAGCCCGTACCGCGCACGCGGATGGAGGGCACCACGCCTACCTCCGACGTCTGGTTGGACACTTCGAGACCGGTCATGACACCCTGCAGGGCCTGCGTGACATCGCTCACAGGCACATTGACCAAGTTTTCGCCGGTCACTTTCGAGATGGAGCCAGTCAAGTGCGACTTCTGCTGCGTACCATAGCCGACGACCACGGTCTCGTCGAGCAACTTTGCATCCTCGATCATCATCACATTGATGACCTTGCGGTTGCCCACTATCTGCACCTGCTCTTTGTAGCCGATGTAAGAGAAAACGAGAACCGACTTGCTGTTGTTCACTTTGAGCTCGTAGTTGCCGTCGCGGTCGGTCACAGTCCCGGCAGCAACCTTCGAGTCCTTGAGGGTCACCGACACACCGGCCAACGGCCCTTGATCATCACTGACCGTTCCCTTGATGACCGTTTGCGTATAAGATGCCGTTGCGCATGTAAGCAAAAACAACAGGGAAAGTAAGCGCATGAGATGTTTTCCTATCATATTATTCATTGTTGGTTGTTAGATTGTTTACTGCAAAAGTATATCAAAAAATTGGTTAACCAAATGTTTTGGATAACCAATTAGCATTATTTAATATTTGTTTAAAATAAATTTAAACATCGCGCGATTTAGGTATTTTTTACACAGAATATTCTAACGATCATTAAAAAAGATTTATTTTTGCATCAAATATCATGATTATGTACGCGACACAAGGTGGGCAAAAGCCAGTTGACAAGGTCATCGAATACATCAAGAACGAAATTGACGAACAGCGGGTAGCACCGGGAGACCGCCTCATATCCGAACGCAAGTTGGGCGAACTCTTGGGCGTGGGTCGTGCGCATGTCCGTGAGGCCATCCAGAAAATGGAGTTCTACGGCATCGTGAAGACCTATCCCCAAAGCGGGACTGTGGTCACAGAGTTTTCAAAAGAGCAGATGGAAAAGCTCTTTGCCGATACGCTCAAGGTCAGCAAATACGATTTTGCCGACTTAGTCTCCGTGCGTGTGCTCCTCGAGACGGAGGCATGCCGGCTCGCTGTCCACAACAAGACACCAAAGGACATCGAGCGTGTGAAGCGGGCGATCTGCGAGTTTGAAAAGTGCATTGATACCGAACAGCGTGTGGAAAAGGACTTCCAGTTCCATCGTGCCATCATCCAGTGTAGCCATAACGAGGTGCTGGAGTCGCTGTTGGTCATCATCACCCCCGACATCATGAACTATTACCTGAAGTATCGCGCCTGCAGCGTGCAGGATACGCAGGTCATGGAGGAGCATCGCGAATACCTCAAAAACATCATCGAGAACAAGCCGGAAAAAATGCAAGAGCTGGAACTCCGCCATCTTGCCAATATGATTGACTTTGCCAATGAGGTCAAGGAACGGCAGGCAAAAAAGACCCCGTAACCCGCTTTCCCATCACTTTCCATCCAATAGACAGACCACCGGGTATGCGTGCAGACAGACCGCCATTCCCCTGCAGCATCGAAGTTCCGACGGTGTCCGTTAGGTTCCGCGCGCGAATGCCGTCACAGCCCGTCGTTTAGGGATTTCTCCCGCCGGTTTAGGGATTTCCCTTTGGCCGGTCGAGAAAATAGGCGTACCTTCGTCTCATGAACTCAAAACTTGAAAGATATGAAACGAACAAACTGGCAATTGATTCTGATTCTCTCAATCATGATGACCCTCTGTCAAATCGACATGACCGCCAAGCCCCGCAGGATCGTTCAGCGCGGCATGACAAAGGAGGAAGTGACCGAAATCATGGGACGTCCCAAGGCAACAAACTTCGACAACTACGGCGAGCAATGGGAATTCCACAAGACGGAACTCATCGGCGACGAGCATGTCATCTTGGTCAACTTCGACCGCAGCGGACGTGTGAGCGCCTATCGCGACATGGTGTTTCCAAAAGGCAGCAGCATCGATCCACGGACCTACGGCCCGATGCTCCCGTCCTACGGCAGCTATCCCATGGACGGCCTGCCCGGCACTGGAGGCCCCTACGGAGTCTGCGCCATGAGCGGTCAGGACTTCAACATCCTGCTCGAAAAGCTGCGGCAAGCCCGATTCGATGACGACAGATACACGCTCCTCGAGGTCGCCACGCTCGGCTGCTATTACACCTGTACACAGGGCGGACAACTGCTCGGCATCTTCACTTTCAACGATGACAAGCTACGGGCGCTCCGCCTGATATCCCGACACATCGTCGATCCGCAGAACGCACCGGCCGTCACCCACATCTTCACCTTTGACTCAGACCGCGAAAAGGCCGCCGACATCATCCGCTCACAGCAGATGCCCTGACGTCGCACAGCACGGCCGGCCCTTTCAGCCCGTCTCTATTCGAAGATAAGGACCATGGCTTGATGGTCGAAGACGGGGGCTGAAGGGTAGCCATGGGCCGCCAGCAGCCGGGCGATCTGCCGCTGCTGCTCCTCGCGCAGCTTGCGTTCGCCGGTGTGATAGCGATGATAGGCGTAGCGGCTGCCTAACAATTGCTCCACCTCCCGCCGCAAGGCAGCATAGTCGCGATGGCTCACCGCATCGAAAAGATGCGTGAATCCCCACGCCACCCGCTCTTCCCGGATGGCATGGAAGGCTCTGCAGCCGGCTTCGGAGAGCGGTTGCGGCACCACCGCTGTCGCGGTCAGCTGCTCCGTGGGCACAGCCATGCCGGCCAGATAACGCAGACAACGGTCGCGCTGCCCGCACTCGTCCCTGAAACACAGGGGCCATCCCGTAGGTACTAAGTCGAAATCCATGTTTTTCATCTGATTGATTTGAAGGTTATCCTTAATGATGCGGCAGGACGTGGGCGCACAGTGATCCACGACCGTTCCGCTCCCACATAAGCGCCGAAGGCTCCATGCGGCCGCACCCCCACAGACAGATGCCGCGGGCCGACGAGGTTCTGGCAACATGAAACGCAGCCACATGCCAAGTGCCGATGCGATGGCAGTCAGGTAAAGTGCAGCCACATGCCGCGATCGGATGCCGTTGCTGCAAAGTTAAAAGATCTGCACAGCAAAAGCAAGAAAACGGCTCTATTTTTTTCTTTTTGCCCTTTGGCGGATGCCAAATCTATCTTCTGCGCTGACCGAAGCGATCTTCCGCACTGTTCCGGGCTGTCTTCCGCATCGGCCAAAGACTGTCTTCGGGGCACGTGCAGATATGCTGCACGGGGTGTGCAAGACCGGTGCACGGGGTGTGCAGGATAGCTGCACGGACGGTGCAGCAGGCCCGCACGCGATCCGGATGTGCCGAACGGAAAGAGCGGATCCCCCTATCGGGAATGCCGGATGTGTCGGTCGGGGACGCCGGAAGCACGTCGCGGGGACGGCACCGACGGTTTCCGGCAGGGCAAAAGGCAGCCGGACAGACATCTCTCGACGTCTGCCCGGTCTTGTTATATAACTTTTTTAGAGAGAGGTTCACGGTCTGCCGGCAGGCTTTTCTGCGCCTGCGGACCGACCGCACCTTGGCGATCAATAGTCGGTCTGCTGCGGATCGAAGTTGGTCCAGCCGTTGAGCCAGCTGTCACCGCTGTTGAACGCACCAATGTAGCTGACCTTCTGGAACCAGCTGCCGAGGTTGGCGAAGGAAGCGGCGTTGAGCACCGGACTTCCTGCGGCGGGCATATAGCCATTGGTCAGCAGCAGATCGGTGATAGCAGGATAGACCTTGTTGCCTGTCTGGGCAAGGAACCAGGTGCTCGAGAAGCTCTTCTTCGTGGCGTCGATGATGGGCTTCGAACTGGCGTCATAGCCGGTGACGAGCACGTCTTCGTAGACTTTGTTGGCATCGGAACCGGCCACATCCATGCCGGCGAACCAGACGTTCTGCAGTTTTAAGTTGCCTGCTTTGGCAGCGCCCTGGGTGTCTCCCTTCTGATTGTCAAGGATGAGGCCGATCGGGAAGCCTACGGCGACGGTGTTGAAGCAGTTCAGACGGGAGCTGCGACGGATCTGCATGGCTGCCTGGAACTTGCCCAAGGCGGATCCGTTGTTTGGGTTCATGCTTCCGCCATTGATGTAGTCGGTGGTGTTCTGGAAGTTCGGGTCGAGCTTGGGGCCTACGAACGTGATGTTGGAGAATGTGGCCGTGGTGTACGGACTGACCATACTGCCGTCGGCGCAGTTGTCACTCTCAAAGCCGTTACTCTGTGACGTGTCGGCCAGACGGCTGTCGCGGACGACGAGACCGAACTGTACGTTGCCCGAGAAGCCGTTGTCCGTGTCGAAGTCATCATCCCACCCGCGGTAGGCCACGAGGTATTTGCAGTTGACAGCGCCGCCGAACCACTCGAACGAATCATCGTTCGAGTAGGACACCTGCACGTGATCGATCTGCGTGCCGCTGCCCACTGAGCCGAGCGTAAGGCCGTTGATCTCCTTGTCCTTCTCGAATGGGAAGCCGCAGAACTCGATGCGCACGTAGCTCAGCACGCCCGAGTTGTCGGCGTTGTCGTTGCCTCCGTGCTTGGTGCGCGGTCCGCCTTCGATCTGCATTTCGGTCTGGTTGTTCTGCGCTTTTCCACAAAGGATGAGTCCTCCCCAGTCGCCCGGCTTGCGGCTACCTTTAGGCTGTGCCGAAGTGAAGACGATCGGGGCCGTGGCGGAGCCTTTGGCAATGAGCTTGCCACCGCGTTCCACGATGAGCGAAGCCTTCGTCTGCTTGTCGCCCTTGATGACTGTTCCCGGCTCGATGGTCAGCTCCGCGCCTGCGGCAATATAGACCCATCCTTTCAACAGATATGTTCCTTTCTTCAGCGTCTGCTTTCCAGTGAAGACAAACTCCTGATTTCCGTTTCCGATTTCAGTGCCGTTGACATCCTCCTTGCCGCTTGCGAAGAGGAGATGGTCACAGGCTTTGAGCCCTCCGTCCGTTGTCCAGACATAGGAGCCTGTGTCTGGCTTACTTGGTTCTGTCACGTCGTCACTGCTGCAAGCCGTCATGCCGGCTGCAAGCATCAGGATGCCGAGGCATCCCATCCATTGTTTTTTGTTCATCTTGCGTTATGTTTGTTAAACATGAAAAACTGTTTCAGAATCTGTAGATGCAGTTGAAGCCGATGTTACGGCCTGCATCATAGCAACGCGTAATCTCCTCGACGGTGCGGCTGCTGCCGCCCGAGCGCCTGACATCGGCAAACTGCTTGTAGTATACTTTCTCGGCCAGCAGGTCGCGGACGGTGAGCTTCAGTTCCCAATGCTTGCCGAACTGCTTGCCCGCCGTGAGGTCGAAGACATTGCGGGGCATCTCGTAGCTGTCCGGGATGCGTGCGTTCTCGTCGCTTCCCGTGGTGCCCTCGCTGCGGCCCACACCGATGATGCGCTTTCCGATGCGGTTGTAGAGCAGGCCGACATTGAGCTGATGGCGGTCGTTCTTGTAAAAGAGGCCGGTGTTGATCAGGTAAGGTGACTGTCCCTGCATGGGCCTGTTCTCCTCCTTGCTGCCCTTTTCGAACTCGACGCGGCTCTTGATCAGCGATCCGTTGAACGACCAGCTGAAGCCCGGCAGCCCGATGAAGGTGAGGTCTTTGCGCACATCCACTTCAAGTCCATAGTTGTTGGCGCTCTTCGCGTTCTTATAAGAGTAGATGAGATCCGTACCGCCCGCTACGGTGTAAGTCCACTCTATGGGCGAATCGAAATGCTTGTAGAAGACGGCCAACGAGATCAGTTCGCCCTGGTTAGGGTAGAACTCGTAGCGCAAGTCGGCATTATGGACGTAGCAGTTGCGCAGCTCTGTGTTTCCCTGAACGCTCGAGGCGAGGTCGAAGTCGTAGAATACCGAGGAGGAAACCTCACGGAATTCGGGACGGTTGACACTCTTTCCGTAGGACATGCGGAGCTGGTGGCGGTCATTGAACTTACAGACCGCGTTGACCGAAGGAAAGAGGTCGTTGGTCCGGTAGTGGCGTGACGTTTCGCTGCGTTCATTATCTCGGGTGTTGGAGACAAGCTCCATGTCATTGTGTTCGTAGCGGACACCGGCGTTGATACCCAACTTGCCGAAGGGGATAGAAGCAGTCAGGTAGCCCGCCCCTAACGTGTTGTGTCCGCTATAGTTGTTGCGCCATCTCACCTGCTCCAGGAGATAGAGCTTGTCCGCACCGAAGTTGTCCGCGTTGCTGAGCAGGTCCGGGATATAGGCGTGGCGGAAGTCGGCCGGCATGTTGTTGTCGGAGACATTCCAGTTGTAGATGAATTCGCGGGTCGTATATTCCCTCGTGCGATACTCCGTGTAGGCTCCGGCCTTGAGGAACGGACGCCAGCCGTTGAAGTCAAAGTCGTGCCGGGCGTTGATATTGGCCGAAAGGATGTGCTCATCCAACTGTGTCCACTCGCGGGAGATGTCATTTCCCGTTGTCAGCGCCATCACATTGCTCTCGATGGCGTCATCGACGAGATAGCGGCGGCGGTCGGGCAGGTGACGGTTGGCATAGGCATAGCCGGCGCTCCAGTCGACAATGTTGCTGCCGAGGGTGTGCTTTCCGGTCAGCTGACCATTGTAGGTCGTGCGGCTGCGGTAGTAGTATTCGGCTGAATTTTCGATGTTCGCCTGTGCGCTTACACCCTCGCGCCACGTGTATCGGCTGTTTCCCAATTGGTTGAAGATATTCTTCAGCTGATACTTATGGTTGCCGTCCTTTGACAGGAAGGTAAAGTTGAGCATCGCTCCCACACGCACATTGTGGTTGAACTGATCGTCGACAGAGTGCCGCAGATAGTTGGAACGGTCGTTGATGACGTCGTATACCCCGAAGAGATTGTTCTGCATGTTCTCATAGGTGCGGTATTCGTTGGTGTAATTGACGGCTGCAATCATGCCCAGCCATCGTCCGCCCAACTGCCATCTGCGGTTGAGGCTGGCTGCGAGTTTAAGGTCTCCCATCGGCTTATGGTTCCTGACTGACCAGTCATTGTTCAGTCCATTATGGAGCAGATCAGTCCCCTCGCCGGCGATGGGATTCAATGCGGCGTTGATTCCTCCGTCGAGTGAGCGCAGCCCACCGTCGAAACCGAGGAAGTCGGTGCCAGATCCCTTGTTGTAAGAGAAATCCTTGAATGCGGAGGCAGTGTTCCAGTTGCCGCCCAATGAGACGGAGAAGCTGTTCTCGGCCGGTATCTCCTTCGTGTCGACCATGATGAAACCGCCGGTGTAGTCGGCAGGATACTCGGCGCTGGGTGTCTTCACAATCGTCAGGTTATCAATCTGGCTGCTCGGGATGATGTCGAAGGAGAAGGCGCGCGAGTCGGCTTCACTGCTCGGCACGGCACTGCCATTGATCCATACATTGTTATACCGTTGGGACAGTCCGCGCACCATCACGAACTTGTCTTCGATAAGACTGACACCCGGAACACGGCGGATCACCTCACCCGCATTGCTGTCCTGGGTCTTGCTGATCTC
>ONHE01000162.1 GCA_900317545.1 uncultured Prevotella sp.
CGAAAGCTATGCTCCGGGCGGTCCAAAGCATAGCTTTCGTAACACGTTATCATTCAGATGGTTACAACGGCATATTCTTTCTCTTCCGATTTTCGGTCAGAGAAGGACGCCGGGCGGGGCGCCATGGGGCCGCCGGATCAGTCTTTCCGCTCCATCTCACGCAGCAGGCTGACGGCCTCGCCCACCGTTGCGACCCGGTCAATGTGCATCAGCCGGCGGCCCTTGATCTCCTTCAGGTTACACCGCCGGGGGTGGGTGGCGATGTAATCCAGCACACGTCCGAAGACCGGACTGCAGTAGTAGGGGCTGTCAGGGGCACTGACAAACTGCATGTTCATCACGCCCTGGCGGAGGATGATCTTCTCGCAGCCGAGCCGCTTGCCCAACCTGCGCAGCGCGACGACCTGCAGCAGTTCCTCGCCTTCATGCGGCACGGGCCCGAAGCGGTCCAAAAGGCGCTGCCGGTATTGCGCGAGCGTCTTGTCATCGGTGATATTGTCCAATTCCCGGTAGAGCAGCATGCGCTCGCCGGAACCGGGCACATAAGTGTCGGGGAAATACATCTCGAGATCGCTCTCGATGGTGCAGTCGTCGACGAAGAGCGAATCCCATGCCCCCTCGGAAGCCACCCCCGCCCTCTCCAAAGGGTGAGGCGAATCGGCAGAGGCGTTCCCCTCCCTTTCGGAGGATACGGGGGAGGCCCCTTCATTCCTCAGTTCCGTCATGGCCTGCTTGATAATCTTGAGATAAGTCTCGTAGCCCAAATCCTCCATGAATCCGCTCTGTTCGGCCCCCAGCAGATTGCCGGCACCGCGGATGTCGAGGTCTTGCATGGCCAGATTGAAGCCACTTCCGAGCTCGGAGAGATTCTCCAAGGCTTCCAAGCGGCGGCGGGCCTCGGGCGTGAGCACGCTCTTCGGAGGTGCAAGCAGGTAGCAGAAGGCCTTCTTGTTGCTGCGCCCCACCCGACCGCGCATCTGGTGCAGATCCGAGAGTCCGAAGCGGTGGGCGTCGTTGATGATGATGGTGTTGGCGTTGGGGATGTCGATGCCGTTCTCGACAATGGTCGTCGAGAGCAGCACGTCGTAGTCATAGTCGATGAAACCCATGATGATTCGCTCGAGCTCCTCGGGCGACATCTGCCCGTGTCCGATAGCCACGCGGCAGTCGGGCACATACTTCCGGATGAGGGAAGCGATCTCGGGAAGGTTGGAGATGCGGTCGTTGACGAAGAAGACCTGCCCGTTACGACTCATCTCGAAGTTGATCGCGTCGGCGATGAGGTCATGGCCGAAGGTGCCCAATTCGGTGTGAATAGGGTGCCTGTTGGGCGGTGGGGTGCGGATGATGCTCATATCCCGCGCACCCATGAGCGAGAACTGCAGCGTGCGCGGAATGGGGGTGGCACTCATGGTGAGCGTGTCCACATTGGTCTTGAGCTTGCGGAGCTTCTCCTTCGTGGCCACGCCGAACTTCTGTTCCTCATCAATGATGAGCAGTCCGAGGTCATGCCACTTCACGTTCTGGCTGATCAGCTTGTGCGTTCCGATGAGTATGTCGATCTTTCCGGCCTTCAGATCCTCGAGCACCTGCTTGGTCTGGGCGGCCGTGCGGGCGCGTGTGAGATAGTCGACACGCACGGGCAAGTCCTTCAGACGCCCGCGGAAGGTCTGGTAGTGCTGGAAGGCAAGCACCGTTGTCGGCACGAGCACCGCCACCTGCTTGCTGTCGCAGGCAGCCTTGAAAGCCGCGCGGATGGCCACTTCGGTCTTTCCGAAGCCCACGTCACCGCACACCAAGCGGTCCATCGGCCTGCTGCTCTCCATGTCGGCCTTCACTTCCTGGGTCGCCTTGAGCTGGTCCGGCGTGTCCTCATAGAGGAAACTGGCCTCCAACTCGTGCTGCATGAACGAGTCGGCGCTGAACGCATAGCCCTTCTCCATGCGTCGTTTGGAATAGAGACGGATCAGGTCACGCGCGATGTCCTTGATCTTCCTCTTGGTCCGTTCCTTCAAGCGGTCCCAGGCACCTGTGCCGAGCGTAGACAGGTGGGGCGGCTCGCCCGTGTCCTGCCGGCGGTATTTGCTGATCTTATAGAGCGAATGGATGGACACGTCGACCTTGTCATTGTGCTGATAGATGATGCGGATCACTTCCTGATAGCCGCCGTCAGCGGTCGGCAGACGGACCAGGCCGCCGAACTTGCCGATGCCGAAGTCGATGTGTACGATATAGTCTCCGGGCTTCATCTCCTGGATCTCCTTCATCGAGAGCGCCATCTTCCCCGACCGTGCACCGTCACTCTTGAGGCTGAACTTATGGAAACGGTCGAAGATCTGATGATCGGTGAAGAAGCAAGCCTTCAGGTCCTGGTCAGCAAAACCTTCATGGACGGTGCGGTCGATGGGTGTGAAGTCGACGGCAGAACGCTGGGCATCGGATGACGAACGCTCGCGGTCGGAGCCCATCTCCAGAAAGATATCGCGCAGACGCTGCTGCTGTTTGCGGCTGTCGGCAAGGATATAGAGACGGTAGCCTTGCAGGAGGTAGTCGGAAAGGGTCTCTTTCAGCAGCTGGAAATTCTTGTGAAAGAGCGGCTGAGGAGAGATATGGAAGTCGAGGACGGGAAAGGAGCGGTCGTCACCCTGCTCTTTCGCGCGTGTCCCGGCATTGGGCCCGAAGACGATCTGGCGGAATCCGGCAAAGTCGGCCTGCCATTGGGAGGCGCTACAGAGCGTGTTTTCGCGCTGCATGTCGCGCATGATCTGCTGCCGTTCCATCTCCGTGGCACCTTCGAGGCGGTCATGCAGGGCCTGTCCGGAGAATCCCTCGCGGTAGATGTGGTCAATGGCATCAAGGACGGAGGCCGGATCCTTGGTCATGATCAGCGTGTCATCGGGCAGGAATCTGAGGAACGGGACGCGCTCGGAGCTGATCGACGCCAATTCGGGAACGATCTCCACGTCGGTTCTCCGGTCCTTGGAGAGCTGGTCCTGCACCTCGAATGTGCGGATCGTATCGATCTCGTCGCCGAAGAAGTCGATGCGGAAAGGATCCTCGCACGCATAGGAATAGACATCAAGAATGCTGCCGCGCAGGGCAAACTGCCCCGGCTCGTAGACATAATCCTGCTCCTCAAAGCCAAAGTCGCGCAGCGTATGGACGATCTCCGTCACGTCGGCGGTCTGCCCGATGGTAAGCGTAAGTCGACGGTCAGACAGCTTCTGCTTTGACACCACCAACTCTGCGACGGCTGCGGGATAGGTCACAATGTAGAGCGACCGGCGGTCTGCGCCTTCGCGGGAAGTGGTCAACGCCGACAGCACCTCAGTGCGGAGGATCTCGTTGGCGGCATCACGCTGACCGTATTTGACGGCCCTTCGATAGCTTGAAGGAAAGAACAGCGTGCGCCCGACGGTCGGTTTGGCTGATCCGGATGCCGGTTCGAGATTCAAGTCATTGAAGAAATAACCGGCCTCATCGGCATCTGAAAGAATGAAAAGAATGGTCTGAGGGCTCTTCTCCGCGATCGAGGCGAAGAGCAAAGGGGTGGCCGAAGCCATGAGTCCCTGCAGGAATACGCGTTCGACCGAACGGTCCTCCAGGAGACGGATGAGAGCTCCGGCACGCGGAGACTCCCGATACAAATGCTCTATTTCGTTGATATCCATTATTCTGCAGGCATCTTCGGATACTTGCGGAGCCAGCCGTCGAGCCGCAACCGCATTACCCCGAAGAAAGCTTCAGAGAAGATTCCGCCGCTCATCTTGCTCACGCCTTCGCGGCGGTTCACGAAGATGACGGGCACTTCCTTGATCCTGAAGCCGATCTGATGGGCCGTGAACTTCATCTCTATCTGGAATCCGTAACCCTTGAAGCGCACTTCATCCAACGGGATCGTGGCCAGCACGCGCCGCCGGTAGCACACGAAGCCGGCCGTGGTGTCATGCACCTTGAAGCCCGTCACAATGCGCACGTACTTGCTCGCGAAGTAACTCATCAGCACACGCCCTATCGGCCAGTTGACCACATTGACCCCGCTTACATAGCGGGAGCCTATGGCGACATCGTAACCCTCGTCATGCGTGGCCGCATAAAGGCGGGGAAGGTCGTTCGGATCATGACTGAAGTCGGCGTCCATCTCAAATATGTACTCATAGGAGTGTTGCAACGCCCATTTGAATCCGGTGATATAGGCCGTGCCCAATCCCAATTTACCGCTCCGTTCGATGATGAACAGACGGTCGGGAAACTCCGTGTCGATCATCCGGTGCACGATGGAGGCAGTGCCGTCGGGACTGCCGTCGTCGACCACAAGAACATGGAAACAGTGCTCAAGATTGAATACGGCACGGATAATTTTCTCTATATTCTCCTTCTCATTATATGTAGGAATGATAACAATGCTGTCGCTTGACTCCATAGCTGATGTATTTATGATATGCAAAGATAGTAAAAGATCGAAGAACAACGCATCGTAAGCCGTGTTTTTTAAACATTCTTCGCATCACGGATCATTGGTCCGGGTTTTCCACAAATCCCTGATAGGCCGGATCGAGACTCCTCATAATGGCCTGATAGCTGCGTTCCATCTGGTTCGCAATGTTAGCCGGACCCTTCCCGATAGGCGGTATAGGCTCATGAATGGTCAGCTTCAGCGGGTGCCAGAAGACCCAATAAAGATCCCGGAAGCGAGGCTTGACATTGAAGGAGCCATTGATTGTCAGCGGCACAACAGGCAACTGAAGCTCGTCGCTCAGCATGAAAGCACCCCGGCGGAACACACCCATGTGACCCGTGAAGGTGCGTGCCCCTTCCGGAAAGACCACGAGCGACATGCCCTCCCTAAGCACTTCGCGTGCCTGGTTATAGCTTGCGCGGATCTTGCTCGGCCCGCTCTTGTCCACAAAAATATGATGGGCATAGGCACAGGCGATACCTACGAGGGGAATGGAGCGCAGTCCTTTCTTCATCATCCACTTGAAGTTGCGGTTCAGATAACCGTAGATCAGGAAGATATCAAAGGCCCCTTGATGATTGGAGACGAATACATAGCTCTGCCCTTTCTGCAGGTTTGAACGACCCTCAACCTTCACGGGCAGCAGACAGAGGGCTATGGTAAGACGCGACCAGTATTTACCCGGATAGTAGCCCCATATATGTCCGTTACCCAACACACATCCTATCACGGTCGTAAGGGAGGTAATGATACTGGCCAAAATGAATATCGGGGCCACGACAAACAACTGATACAGGCGATATAGATATTTCATTTCAATTGATGTAAGGTGATCAATGTAATCTGGGGAGGCACACCGAACCGGAAATGGAGCAAGCCTCCGAGACCGGCTGAGACATAAAGTGCCCGTCCGTGATCAAGGTACAGCCCCTTGTCCTCATGATATGCGAACATCGTGGGACGCCATCCGAAGAGGCAGAACTGCCCTCCATGCGTGTGCCCGCTTAATGTCAGCTGGGCGTTGCACTTAGGTAAGATGGCACGGCGCCATTGACTCGGGTCGTGCTGAAGCATGACGACGAATGCCTTGTCAGACACGCCGGCAAGCGTCTTTTGAAGGTCTGCACGGATGACTCGCGGTCTCCAGCCATCGTTCTCCTCGCCAGCGATGACGATGGAGTCACTGCCCCGCCGGATCACCCGATGCTCATTGAGCAGCAAGGTCCATCCGAACTGACGCTCGCGCGAAATGGTTTCTTTCTCGTTGGCTATCTTCACGGCAGGATCCGCGGCAATATACTGGCTGTAATCATGATTCCCCAAGACGGAGAAAACACCGTCTTTCGCTTTCAATGACGACAAGATGCCCTGAAAGGGATATAGCTCCGAGGGCTGGATATTCTGCAGGTCGCCGAGGAAAAAGATCGCATCGGCCTGCAGGGAGTTGATCTTTTCCAAAGCCCGCTGCAGCGTCTTCCGGTCGGAAGGCTGCTGATAGGTACCCACATGGGCATCGGAAAAAACGGCCATACGGTAGCCATCGAACGACGGGGGCAGGTCTTTGAAATAGAGATCCTGGTGATCCTCTTCCAGCTGACGAAAACCGAACGTGGACCCGTAGAACAGAATGTAGACTGAAAAGATGCCGAGCAGCAGCCCGACAGCGTTGCCCCAGTTGTGGTGAGTGTGCCGGATCCGGCAATAAAGAAGGCCTGACGCGGAACACAGAGCCAACAAGGCTTTCGGAAAGACAAACAGTCCGAGAAGAACTAGATACACATTCATCCATCGCAAATCGTCAGGCACGAAGCCCCGGAGGGATGCCAAGCCGATTGTGTAAGCCAGCATCAGCATGCCCGGAAGCCACCACAACAGTCGCTTCCACCATGTCATCCGGGTACGACGATTCAAATAATGGGTATCGAAGTATAGGTCCGGTAAGACAATAGCTATGATGACGGGAATGAGGATTCGGCTTATCATCGGCACATGCTATATCAGCGAAACGAGATCTCCTCGCCTCTGTAAGTTTCGTCAAATACACCTTTATTATATATAAGATGTCCGTTGCAGACGGTGCTGACCACTCTCCATTGGAAAGAGCTGCCTTCCAGCGGGCTCCAACGACACTTGCTCTGGATGCATTCCTGGTCTACGGTCCATGGATCGTGCGGCTTCACGATCGCCACATCAGCCTTATAGCCTTTGCGGAGATAGCCTCTGTCTCTGACTTGGAACAGCTTTGCCGGATGGTGACACATCAGCTGGACCACCCGCTCGATGGTCAGGACGCCTTCGTCGACCAAATTAAGCATGGCCGGAAGCGAGAACTGAATCATCGGCATGCCTGAAGCGGCTTTGCAGCATCCACCCTGTTTCTCGGACAGAAGATGCGGGGCGTGGTCGGTGGCGACGGTTTCGATGCGCCCGTCTGTCAGTGCCCTGCGGAGGGCATCACGGTCCTCGGCGCTCTTGACGGCTGGATTGCACTTGATCAAAGCATGCTTATGCGCATAGTCTTCAGCGGAGAAGAGCAGGTGGGCGATGACTGCCTCACCCGTGATCTTGGGATCCCGACCGAACAGATCCAGCTCCTTTGCCGTACTGACATGCGCTATGTGCAGCCGTGTGCCAAAGTTTCGGGCCAGCTGAACTGCGAGTGCCGACGACTCGAAGCACGCTTCTTCGCTCCGGATCAATGGATGCAGAAAGATGTCCGGATCATCCCCGTAAACCTCCTTCATCTTCTTGAGATTCCGGCTGATGATTTCGCCATCCTCGCAGTGTACCATCAGTGGCAGCTCAAGGCGCGCAGCGGTCTGGAAAATCTGCAGGAGGGAGCCGTATTGATCCACTAACATGTTGCCGGTCGATGCGCCCATGAAGAGTTTAATGCCCGGAATGCGGTGCCGGTCGATGTGTTCGAACAGGCTATGATTATGGTTCGTGGCACCGAAGAAGAAGCTATAGTTGATATGGCTCTTTGCTTTGGCCAATCTTAACTTTTCTTCCAGCGCGTCCAGAGTTGTCGTTTGCGGCACAGTGTTGGGCATCTCGAAGAACGAAGTGACACCTCCGTAAGCGGCGGCACGTGTCTCCGAGTCGATGTCGGCTTTGCGCTCGAGTCCCGGTTCGCGGTAATGGACGTGCTCGTCGATGACACCCGGCATGACGAAACAACCCGAAGCGTCTATCAACTGATCATAGCTGCTTCGGGGGAACTCTGTATTTGTCGTCAATTCTGCTATACGGTCATCGTCGATGAGGATTGATCCTTTGTAGGAATGTCCTTCATTTACGATCGTTCCGCCATCAATGAGTGTTTTCATTATTTATTGGGTGATGATTGCTGGGCAGGTGCGCCGAGCTCATTGGGGGTCGGTGCGGGTGTCGGCGGAGGGGTCTGCATGGCTGCGGGAGCAGGTTGAGACGGGGCCGGCACGTCTTTCATTCCATTCATGATCTGCTCGTTTTCCCTGGCTTTCTGATAATAGTCCTTGACGTAAGGATTGTTTTTGAAGTTGTCAGTGGCCTTGCTCATGATGTCCTCAATCCACGGAGTGAGCTCCGGATAGACGTTTCCGGCAGTGAGAATGAAGAAGACTCCTGGTCCGAGAACATTGTCGAAGTTCTCCGTGACGAATCCTGTGATCAGCTCATCTTCCTGCTTTGAGATTCTGATCGCTTCGTTGTTGAGTTGCTCATTGACGATATTCATGTCACTTCCGTTCATGATCGCCTGATCATGTTTGTGCACAAGCTCGGTCTGTTGGTTCTTCAGCTGGTTCCATTTATTGAAGAACTTGAACAGTTTGTCATTCAATGGCGTTCCGCTGACAGTCTGCTGCGCGTTGTCTATCTTTATACTGATGTCTCCACTCTCCAACACTACGGGCATCACACTTGTGGAATCCATGAAGATGGTTGCCATTCTGATCGAGTCGACCGTACCTGAAAAGTGGAACTGACCATGAACGACATCACATGAGTCGACGTTTTTGAACTCGTTGTTTTTCAGGATTTTGAGATAGAGCATGCGTCCATCGAGCATCGACATGTTTGAAGAGCCCGTGATATTGTATGAATTCACACAGGATGTGAAAGCCAAGAGAGAGATACAAGCGTATAAAACTTTATTCATATCGGTGAGCCTTGTTCTAATTAGACAAAGATAATGTGTATTCTTGATGTATGAAAAGAAATTCATGCAATTTAATTTATTACAGTCGTGTTTTAGCGTTTTTTTTATTTTCTTTCCTCTTTCTTCAATTCCGAGCCGATGCGATGGGTCGTGTAAAGTTCCAACAAGGCTGCGATTAACAGGGTGATAACCCACTTGTTGTAGACGAAATCGACGTAGTTGACATATCCTATGCCGTTGCTGTCCCTGAACAGTGGGAGCAAGAGCTGATAGGCGGTGTCGATCATGAGAAAAGCCGAGAGGATGAAAAGGATGTCAGCAATGGACATGATACGCTTGAGGCGCTTGATCGTCACGCTGTTTCCCTCGTAGATCTGCATGGCCTGCATGACGGTGAACATGACGGCTCCGAGGGTGAAGATCCAGCAAACGATGCGCTGTTGCCACATGATCACGAAGCTTCCTGCACCGATGACCATGAGCAATCCGCCAAGTAAGAAGATAATGCTCTGTATCTTATTCAGTTGTTTCATTCTGATTTTCAGCTTTGATTTCATCATCGCTCAGGACGTAGATGTCCTCATCGTCGGCTTTCATGAAATAACGTTCGCGCGCTATTTTCTCTATGGCTTTCGGATTCCTGCGTATTTCCTTGAGTCTTTTGGTATCGGCTTCGTTCTGTGCATTGTATTTCTCGATACTCGACTTCAGGTCACTAATCTGCAGTTCGTAGCGCACCCGCTGCACGAAACTGTTCTCGTCGATGAACCCGACCAGCAATATTCCCAGCACGATCACTATCAGATATTTGTAGTGACTTAGGAAATTCCATACGATGTTGAAACGACTACTCATCATTTGATATTCGTCTGCAAAAATAAGAAATATAATTGAGAATGTCGACTTTTTTAATTACTTTTGCAAAAGAATAACCGAAAAGCAAAATGGAAGATTACATCGTTTCTGCGAGAAAATACCGCCCTGCGACATTCAATGACGTCGTAGGGCAGCCGGCGCTGACCACCACACTTAAGAATGCGGTCAAGAGTGGCAAGCTGGCACATGCTTATCTCTTCTGCGGACCACGCGGCGTGGGCAAGACGACCTGCGCCCGCATCTTCGCCAAGGCCATCAACTGCCTGCATCCCACCGCTGACGGCGAGGCCTGCGGCGAATGCGAGAGCTGCAAGGCCTTCAACGAGGGGCGCTCCTACAATGTCTTTGAACTCGACGCAGCCAGCAACAACTCCGTGGAGAATATCAAGACGCTCATGGAGCAGACCCGCATTCCGCCCCAGATAGGCAAGTACAAGGTCTTCATCATCGATGAGGTCCACATGCTGTCGACCTCAGCTTTCAACGCTTTTCTGAAGACTTTGGAGGAGCCGCCCGCACATGTGATCTTCATACTTGCCACCACCGAGAAGCACAAAATTCTGCCCACGATCATCAGCCGGTGCCAGATCTACGACTTTGAGCGCATGACCGTCGGCGACATCATCGACCACTTGAAGAAGGTGGCCGATCAGGAAGGTATCACGTATGAGCCCGAAGCGCTCAACGTCATAGCCGAAAAGGCCGACGGGGGGATGCGCGACGCGCTGTCAATCTTTGATCAAGCAGCCAGCTTTTGCCAGGGACAGATCACCTATCAGCGCGTTCTGGAGGATCTGAACGTATTGGATGCGGACAATTACTTCAAGATCATCGACCTCTCCTTGGCCAACCGGACGGGCGAGATCATGCTGCTGCTCAACGCGCTGATCGCCAAAGGATTCGATGCGGGTCACATGGTCAACGGACTGGCATCGCATGTGCGCAACGTGCTGATGGCCAAGGATCCCGAGACTCTGCCGCTCTTGGAAGTGAGCGACAGTCAAAGACAGCGCTTCCGGGAACAGGCCGCCAAGTGCCCGACCAAGTTCCTCTACAAGGCCTTGAAGATCATGAATCAGTGTGACGTCAACTATCGTCAGAGCTCCAACAAGCGACTGCTCGTCGAGCTGACACTGATTCAGGTCGCGCAGATCACGCAGGCCGACGATGAAGACGGTGTCGCGGGGCGCAGCCCCAAGCGATTGAAATCCCTGTTCAAGCAACTGACAGCGTCTCAGCATACGACAGCCCCCAGGGTAGCTGTCGCTGAAAAACCCTTGCTGCGCCCTACGAAGGCGGCGAAGCACGAGGAAGCTGTCACAAAGCCTTCAAGCGAGACTGAGACTGCACCGCAGACACCGAGGCACAACAGCCCTTCTCCGGGCGGACGAACACGTCTGAAGATGGGCATGGCCGGCCTCTCATTCAATGATATCCGCAATACGGGCCGGGAAAAAGCCGCAGCCGCCGACGACATCGTTGAGAAAGTCAGCAACGAGAACCGTCAGTTCACACAGGATGAGTTGGAACTGCAGTGGATGTCAATGTGCAACCGCATGCCGCAGAAGATGACAGGCATTGCGGCCCGGATGAAGAACATGACACCGAGGATCACCAACTTCCCACGTGTGGAGGTGACGGTCGACAACCAAATCCTGCTCGATGAGATGGCCATCATCAAAGGCCGCATCCGCGCCACACTTGCCGGGGGCCTCCATAACGGTGAGATTGAGATCGACCTGAGACTGGCCCGGATGGATGAGATCAAACGCATCCCCACCAAGCGCGAGCTCTTCGAAGACATGACAAAGAAGAATCCAGCAATCGAGAAGCTTCGTGGATTGCTGGATCTTGAATTGGCTTAAACCCGAATCGGTCATTTGCGTCCGAACTGTTTATGTCAGATGGCAGGGCAGATGGCCTGCCGAGGATCTGAAGGCGTAGCAGACTACGGCAAGGAAAACCGGCAGACGGGATGTTCTGAAAGCGGATGAAAGCAGCCGGAAAGCATGAAATGACAAGAAGAAACGTGACGCTGCGTTCTAATGACTGACCGTGGTTGAACCGTCGGTCGGCACTTTCCTGCCCCTGACAGCACCTTTCACACTTTTCAGATGAGCGGCATACCGAGCCGCTCACATTCCTCGCGCATGTCATCGGGCCATATACTGGCTTGGATTTCTCCGATATGCGCCTTATGGAGCATGACCATGCTGAGGCGGCTCTGACCGATTCCGCCGCCGATACTCAATGGCAGACGGCCATTGAGAAGCTGCTGATGGAAGTAGAGTTTCTCACGCTCTTCCATGCCCTCGATCTTCAACTGGCGCAGCAAGGCTTCACGATCGACGCGGATTCCCATGGACGACAGCTCGAACGAACGTCCCAGCACGGGATACCAGATCAGGATGTCGCCGTTGAGACCGGCCTGCCCATTCTCGGCCACAGTGGACCAGTCGTCATAGTCGGGGGCACGTCCGTCATGCTTCTCCCCATTGCTCAGCCTGCCGCCGATGCCGATCAGGAAGACGGCGCCGTACTTCTCACAGATCGCATCTTCACGCTCCTTGGGTGTCTTGTCGGGATACATGCGAAGCAGATCCTCGCTGTGCACGAAGTGGATTTCATGGGGCAGGAAAGGCCGCAGCTGAGGATAGGTCTCGCAGGCCAGATACTCTGTACGCAGGATTGCAGCATAGATGCGCCGCACAATGTCCTTCAGGAAAGCCAGCGTGCGCTGCTCACGCGTGATCACAGCTTCCCAGTCCCACTGGTCCACATAGAGCGAGTGGAGATTGTCCAACTCCTCATCGGCGCGGATCGCATTCATATCCGTATAGACGCCATATCCCGGCTCGATCTCATATTCGGCAAGCGTGAGGCGCTTCCACTTCGCCAGCGAATGCACCACCTCTGCCTGGGCGTCGCCTAAGTCCTTGATCGGGAACGTCACAGGACGCTCAATGCCGTTGAGGTCGTCATTGATGCCTAAGCCTTTCAGCACAAACAGCGGAGCCGTCACGCGTCGCAGGCGCAATTCCGTAGACAGGTTCTGCTGGAAAAACTCCTTGATCAACTTGATGCCTTGTTCGGTCTGCCTCATGTCCAACAAGGCTTTGTAACCGACTGGTTCAATTAAATTACTCATTCCTTTTCGCGTTTATGGATTGCTGTGCAAAGGTAAGGAATTTTATTGATCTGCTGCAAGAATTCCAAAATATTTTGCAAATGGACATGATTATTTGTCTTTTGATTTCATTTTGAATATTTCAAAGCCAATAAAGCAACGATTCGCTCACCGGACAGATTTCTTTCGCTGACAGTTGCGCCGGCATCCGCCAGTTCTGTGTCCGGTTTCCGTCAGCTCATCATCCGGCATCCGCCAGCTCTTCATCCGGCATCCGCCAAGCTGATCGGCTACCTCCGGAAGCGTCGCGCGATGCTTTGCCGACACCCTTTCTCCCCCACTCCTAAGACCATCCCTTTCGGTCCGCTCAAGACAGAAGATTGATGCCGCCAGCGCAGACGATAGCTCCGGGCCGCCGAAAGCATAGCTCCGGGCCGCCAAAAGCATAGCTCCGGGCCGTCAAAAGCATAGCTCCGCGCCGGGCAGAGAAAGCGTCTGAATATCAAATAGTTACAATTTCAAATTTTCAAATTCGCGGAAAATGGCAGAAATTTCCCGTTTCAGATTTGTGCGTTACAATCTTTTTACGTATCTTTGCATCGTCGTTGGCCTCGTAGCTCAGTTGAATAGAGCATCAGATTCCGGTTCTGAGTGTCGCGGGTTTGAGTCCCGCCGAGGTCACCATCAGCGCATCCGGCCGTTCCAGGCCATCATTACAGCTTTTATTTTATCAAGAACCTATTTTTCAAGACATGAATATCACCGAACGCTTTTTAAACTACACGAAATTCGACACGCAGTCGGCCGAAGATTCCGAGACCGTGCCCAGCACCGCCAAGCAATTGGTCTTCGCCAACTATCTCAAGGAAGAGCTGGAACATGAAGGATTCAGCGACGTGGAAATGGACAGCATGGGCTACATTTACGCCACGCTGAAAGCCAACACGAAGAAAGAAATCCCGACCATCGGATTCATCTCCCACTATGACACCAGCACCGATTGCAGCGGCGCCGACATCCGTCCGCGCATCGTGGAGCATTACGATGGCAGCGATATCGTGCTCTCGGAGGGCATCGTCTCCTCACCTTCCAAATTCCCCGAACTGCTCGACCACATCGGCGAAGACCTGATCGTCACCGACGGGCACACGCTGCTCGGAGCCGATGACAAGGCCGGAATAGCCGAGATCGTGCAGGCTATGTGCTTCCTGCGCGACCATGACGAGATCAAGCACGGCGATATCCGCATCGCGTTCAACCCCGATGAGGAGATCGGAAAAGGCGCCCACCACTTCGATGTCGACAAGTTCGGCTGCCAATGGGCCTACACCATGGACGGCGGCGACATCGGCGACCTCGAATATGAGAACTTCAACGCCGCCGGAGCCAAGGTATATATAAAAGGTGTAAGCGTGCACACGGGTTACGCCAAGGGCAAGATGGTCAATGCGAACCGGCTGGCCTGCGAGTTCAACAACATGATCCCCGAGACCGACATCCCCGAAACGACGGAAGGATACCAGGGATTCTATCATCTCTTGGGCATCGAGAGCCGCACCGAGGAGGCGCGCCTCAACTACATCATACGTGATCACGACCGCGAAAAGTTTGAAGATCGAAAGGACTTCATCGAGAAGTGCGCCCGCCGGATGAACGAGAAGTACGGCGAAGGCACGGTCACCGTCGAGATGAAGGATCAATACTACAATATGAAGGAGAAGATTGATCCCAACATGCACGTCATCGACATCGTGCTCAAAGCCATGCAGGAAAGCGGCGTGGCACCCAAGGTGGAGCCTATCCGTGGCGGCACCGACGGCGCCCAACTCAGTTTCCGCGGCCTCCCCTGCCCCAACATCTTCGCCGGAGGAGTCAACTTCCACGGGCCCTATGAGTTTGTCTCCATTCAGGTGATGGAGAAAGCCGTGGAGGTAATCACTAAGATCTGCCAGCTCACGGCAGCATTCAACGACTGAGCGCGCCATGCTGTCAGCCCCACACATCACGGCGGAGCTGCCGGTAACTTACACGTCCGACAATAACAACACCAACGCCTGACCACCGTTCCGGTTTCGGACAGGATTCCCTTCTGGAACCTGAACGACAACGGGTACAGTGGTCAGGCTTTTTCAATCGAATGGCAGAACTACCCAATTTAATCAAAGACCTCGCGCTCATTCTGGTAGTTGCCGGAGTGGTGACGCTCATCTTCAAGAAGCTCAGGCAGCCACTCGTCCTCGGATATATCGTGGCCGGGTTTCTGGTATCGCCACACATGCCCTACACGATGTCCGTCATCGACCGCTCGGACATCACGACCTGGGCCGACATCGGCGTGATCTTCCTTCTCTTCGCCCTTGGTCTTGAATTCTCGTTCAAGAAGATCATCCGCATGGGAATGGCCCCCGTGATCGCCGCGGTGACCATTATCATCTCCATGCTCTTCTTAGGCGTCAATGTCGGTCACATGTTCGGCTGGAGCCGCATGGACTCCATCTTCCTCGGAGCGATGATCGCCATGTCGTCAACAACCATCATCTACAAGGCCTTCGACGATCTCGGGCTCCGCCAGCAGCGCTTCGCCGGACTCGTCATGAGCGTGCTCATCCTCGAAGACATACTGGCCATCGTGGCCATGGTGATGCTCTCCACCATAGCCCAAGGCAAGAGTCCGGACGGCGAACAGATGCTCGGTTCGATTATCAAGATAGGCTTCTTCCTCGTCCTTTGGTTCGTGGTGGGCATCTTTCTCATCCCCCTTTTCCTGCGCTCCACCCGCAAGCTGATGAACAACGAGACGCTGCTCATCGTCACCCTCGGCCTGTGCTGCCTCATGGCAGTCATCTCCACAGCCGTCGGTTTCAGCAGTGCCTTCGGCGCGTTTGTCATGGGCAGCATCCTCGCCGAGACCATCGAGGCCGACAAGATCATCCGTATCATCGAGCCGGTGAAAAACCTTTTCGGTGCCATCTTTTTCGTCTCGGTCGGCATGCTGGTCGATCCGAAGATCCTGATCGACTACGCCCTGCCGGTCATCGCGCTGACCTGCACAATCCTCATCGGGCAGGCCGTCTTCGGAACCTGCGGTTTCATGCTCAGCGGACAGCCGCTCAAGAGTGCCATCCGATGCGGTTTCTCGATGGCACAGATCGGCGAATTTGCCTTCATCATAGCCTCCTTGGGCCGTTCGTTGGGCGTAGTGAGCACTTTTCTCTATCCTGTCGTCGTAGCCGTTTCGGTGATTACGACCTTCCTGACCCCCTACATGATCCGCTCGGCAGAGCCTTGCTACCGTTACTTGGAACGCAGTCTGCCGAAGAAATGGATCCGCCGGCTCAACCATACGACACTCGTACACCCGGCATCAGCCGAAGAAAAGAGCACCTGGCACCGCCTGCTGCGCAAGATGACGCTCAACACGGTCATCTACAGCATTCTCTCCGCCGCCACCGTAGCCATCATGCTGACCTTCTTCCTGCCCATCTCACGACAGCTGCTGCCACATTGGTGGGCTAATGGGCTATGCGGCGTCGTCACCGTGGCTGCCATCTCGCCTTTCCTCCGCGCCATCGTGATGAAGAATAACCATAGTGAGGAGTTCAAGGAACTGTGGACCAAGAGCCTGTTGAACCGTTTCCCGCTCATCTTCACCGTCCTTGTCCGCCTCATTGTTGCGGCCTCATTCCTTTTCTATATATGCAACTATCTGGCTCGTTTCGCCAATGCGGTCGTCATCACCCTTGCCCTTGTGACCATCGCAGCGATGGTTCTCTCGCGCGGGCTGAAACGTCAGGGCATCCGATTAGAGCGTCTGTTCGTGCAGAACCTGCGCTCCCGGGAGATCGCGGCAGAGGTCCATGGCAAGAAACATCCCCGTTACGAGGGCAATCTGCTCGACCGAGACATCCATATCTCTGACTTCGAGCTGCCCGAGGACTCACAATGGGTCGGCCAGAAGCTGAAGGATCTCCGGTTCAGAAACCGATTCGGCGTCCACGTGAGCAGCATTCTGCGCGGCCGGCATCGCCTCAACATCCCCAACGGAGACACAATGCTCTTCCCCGGCGACGTCATTCAGGCCATCGGCGACGATGCCCAACTGAGCGCCTTCGGCGGTGCCTTGCGAGGCGAGACCGTCGAGCCCGACTTAGATATTGAGAAGAGAGAGATGGAGCTACGCCAGCTGATCCTCTCCGCACGGAGTCCTTTCATCGGCAAAACGCTGAAAGAAAGCGGCATCAGAAACGACTTCAACTGCATGGTGGTCGGTGTAGAGGAAGGACAGAAGAACCTCACCATGATCGACCCCGCGCGCAGCTTCAAAGTCGGAGACATCATCTGGGTGGTCGGGGAGACATCATCCCTCAACCGCCTGCAACAGACCAACGATGTCTGAACCTGACATCAGCCGAATCCGCAGATCCAAGATCCGTTGTCAACAGAGATGCTTCGGGTGAACCGGACATGGTTCCTGCCCTCAAAAAACGAATTGCCCGGCACGGCCGACTTCCTCATACGGAAGTTACAGCGTGCCGGGCAACATGATTCAGGATATAGCCTTCTGACTGTTATTTAAACGCAAAATTGATGACAAAGAGGATCGAAAGCACGATGAGCGTGGGATTGAGCGCCTTCCACTGGGCCGTGCAGACCTTGATGATGACATAGCTCAGGATGCCGAGACAGATGCCGTCGGCAATCGAATAGCACAATACCATGGTGATCATCGTGATGAATGCCGGGAAGGCTTCACTCACATCGCCGAGGTCTATCTTCTTGACGGACTCGAGCATCAATACGCCCACCAACACTAACGCCCCACTCGTGGCCGAGCCAGGTATGAGGAGGAAGATGGGCGAAAGCAAGAGGGAAACCAAGAACAGCGATCCGGTGACGAAAGAGGTCATGCCCGAGCGTCCACCTTCGGCAATGCCCGAGGCACTCTCCACATAAGTCGTGATCGTACTGCTACCGAGCATGGCACCGCAAGTGGTGCCGATGGCATCGCTCATCATGGCTTCTTTGACGTGTGGAATGGTTCCGTCGGACTGCACAATGCCGGTCTTCTCAGCCAGTCCGACCAATGTCCCAACGGTATCGAAGATGTTGACCATCAGCAGAGAGAAGATCACCAAAGCCGTCTGTAGCGTGAAGAAGTCCTTGAAATCAAACTGACAGAAGATCGGAGACAGTGAATGGGGCGCTGAAACGGGCAGCCACCCCTGCGGAATCTCCGTCACTCCCATCGGAATACCGACAACAGTGGCCACGATGATGCCGTAAAACAAGGCTCCCTTGACGCGGCGCGCCACAAGCACGCCACTCAGCACGATGGCAAGGATGCCCAATATGGCTGTCGGAGTGAACTGTCCCAAGCTCACGAAAGTGGCCGGATTGGAGACGATGATGCCTGAATTTTTCAGTCCTATGAAGGCAATAAACATGCCGATACCTGCCGAGATCGCAAACCGCAGGTTCTGTGGGATGCTGTTGAGGATCAGCTCCCGCACATTGAAAAACGTGATCGCGACAAACAGGATGCCCTCAGCAAGCATGATGGCCAATGACTGTTGCCAGCTGTAGCCCATCGCCTGACAGAGCGTATAGGCAAAAAAAGCATTGAGACCCATGGACGGAGCCTGGGCAAAAGGCAGCTTGGCCATGAACGCCAGCAGCAGTGTCGCGATCGCGGATGCAATGGCTGTGGCCGTGAAGAGCGCTCCTTTGTCCATCCCGGTCGAGGAAAGTATGGACGGGTTGACAGCCAAGATGTAACTCATGGTGAGAAAAGTAGTGGCACCGGCAATGATCTCCGTGCGCACCTTCATTGTGGTCGGGTCGAAGCCCAGTAAACGTTTGAACATATCGTTGATGATTGAGATATACTGTTGAAAGTTGATCTTCAGAATGTCCATTTGGCCGCTACGGTCGGGATCACATAGCAGCGGTTGTTCTGACCATTGTCATTCCATACGAAATTGTTGGAGATTTCAACCTCCGTACCTAAGCTCAAGTTTACGCCTTTCATACCTTTGAGCGCATTGAAGTTGATCCAAAACTGCGGCTCAGACAAGATGATGAGCTTGCCGTCGACGTTCGGGTCGTACCAAGTGTCGCAGAATCCGCTGAACGTAAACAGATTCTTGGCAAACTGGAGGCCCCAGACCTCGGTGACTTGAAAGCCGTTGAAGGGGTGCGCACCATGGTGTCTGTTCTTGAAATAGTATTTGTACATCACCTGCAGCGAGAAGGTCTTGGAGAAGTTCCCACTATGCCAGTTCCACGCTCCACCGGCAAGAAAGGCGTGCTGAAAGCGCGTGGCATACCAGGTTTCCTCATTTGAGGTGAGGCCGCCGTTATATTCCACATGCACCGCCCACTGCTTGTTGGCCGACACATTGAACTCTCTGGCTATCTCCCAATAGGCACCAGCCACACCGTCGCGCTGATAGTCGATGTCCGTGAAGGTGAAAGTGCTGCCCCATTTGTCGGGCTTGAACATCTCGAAAGTTGTCGTCACACTGGGCCGGGAAGTCAGCTCCTTGTAAAGGGAATGCCCCAAATCGTAGTGCAACTGCAGATTCTGGGCGAGACCGTTGACGGTCGATGCAAGGCAAAGCATGCAAATAATAAATGAACGCTTCATAATTGTTTGTTTGCTGATAATATTCTGTTTGAATGATCTCGATCATATTTTCATTGCCCGATCTGATCAGATGCGCCACCGTCAGAAGATTTCTCCTTGGGCAAAAGCAGGTTAAGGATCACGCCGATAATGGCAGACAGGCCGATGCCGGACAACGCAAAGGACCCCGCCGACAGCACTGCGCCGCCGATGCCCATGGTGAGCGTCACGGAAACAATGATCACATTGCGGGTCTGATTCATGTCCACCTTGTGCTGAATGAGATTCTGCACACCCACGCTGGCGATCGTTCCAAACAACAACAGCATAATTCCGCCCAGGACAGCTTGAGGGATTGACTGCAACAGTGCACTCAGCTTGCCGATGACGGAGAACACCAACGCGGTCGCGGCAGAGATACGGATGACGGCCGGACTCGTGACTTTCGTGATCGACATGGCACCCGTCACTTCCGAATAGGTCGTCTCAGGAGGACCGCCGAGAAATGCAGAGGCAAGGCAAGCCAAGCCGTCTCCCAACATGGTCCGATGCAATCCGGGATCCTTGACAAAGTCTTTTCCGGCCACTGCACTGACTACATACACGTCGCCGATATGTTCTATGACCGGTGCTACGGCAACGGGAATCATGTAAAGAAACGGCGCCCACTGGAAGTGGGTGATCGTTGAGAAGGAGATAGGATTGGTGATCCAAGGCGCCGCAAGGACTGGAGCGAAGTCGACAAGACTCATGCAGACAGCAGCAATGTAGCCTACAATGATGCCACAGATGACGGGAACAAGCTTCACAAGGCCGCGAGCGAACGTCAGAACAAGGATGGCCGTGATCAAGGCGATAAATGCCAAAGGCCAATTGGTCTTTGCCATGTTGACCGCACTGCCCGAGAGCGACAGTCCGATGAGGATGATCACAGGACCGATGACAACCGGAGGAAAAACCCGGTCAAGCAAATGGCGCCCCTGCCACCTCACCAATGCGCTCATGACAAAATAGACCAACGAGACACTCGTCAATCCTGCAAGCGTTCCGGGTAGTCCCCATTGCTCCGTGGCAGCAATGATGGGCGCGATGAAAGCGAAAGAACTGCCTAAGAAAATAGGTACTTTTCCCTTCGTGACAAAATGAAAAATGAACGTGCCGAGACCGGCAGTGAAGAGTGCCGTCGACGGATTAATACCGACGAGAAGCGGCACGAGCACCGTTGCGCCGAATGCAACAAACAGAAATTGTACGCCGACAATGGCTTTCTTTGTGCTGGTAAGTGTTTCTGTTTCCATGTATACTATTAGATGATTAAACGCATTCTCGGATCAGAAAGTTTTCATAAAACTGCGCAAAAATACAAAGAATTGTTGAAAAAAACAATGGTTTTCATGAAGCATTGTTGCAAAAAAAGAAATCGGCAAAACCATTGATATCTGATTGAAGCAGATCTACAGCCCGTCCGGACATAAAAAAGGCTACCTTCACAGGCAGCCGATGGTTTGAACAAAAACATTATGAGTATTTTATCTATGTGGCTTCAAGCAGTCTTCCCGTTATCGTTGCCGGCATCCGCAACCACAGGATGCCCACAACGCAAGAACTTTACAGCCGGTCCTGAATGGAGGTGATCCAGTCGTTGATGCGGCCTTCAGTCTGGTCATCTTCATTGACATCGTCAAGCGCAAGACCGACGAATTTTCCCTCGACCACGGCTTCGGAGTCGTCAAACGTATAACCTTCTGTCGACACGGCACCGATCAAGTTGGCCCCGGCTTCAGCTGCGGCGTCGTAAAGTTCTTTCATCGCACCGCAGAATGTATCCGGGTAAGATGACGAGTCGCCGCATCCGAAGAGGGCTACGGTCTTTCCCCGGAGTCCCGTATTCTTTAAAAGGGTCACGCCATCGTACCAATCATCCTGCAGATCTCCTGCTCCCCAGGTGGACGTCCCTAATATTAAGTTATCGCTGGACTGGATCTGTTCTGCTGTCAGATCAGCTATATTGACTACCTCGGCACCAAGTCTGGAGCTGATGGTCTGGGCAATCGTCTCACACGTACCGGTGGAGGAGCCGAACACAACTATCGTTTTTTTCATCTTATTGCTTGTTTATGGATTGGACATATTGTTTATCTGATGCAAAGATAGCAAGATTCCCGCATCAGCGCAATACCCAGAAATAGTGATTTTCGGTCATTTCCGACAGTCAGATCTCCTAAATTCAGCCTACGCGCACAATAAGGGAGCCGCAGAGGGAGACATCCTCACTCTTAAAGTGAAGAATGTAAACACCGTGGCGGAAGCCTGAAAGGTCCAACCGGCTGCTCTGCTGCCCGGCTGAAAGATGTTGCTTTCGGATCATGGATCCGTCGACCGCGTAGACGTTGACGGATACATCCGGATGCGTCGGATCGACCACGCGGATTTCAAAAACGCCCGATGCAGCATGCACGCAAATGCCTTTCGGCCGCCCGAAAGTAATCTCTTCCAAGCCGGTCGTCTTCCGTTTCAGCACTTCCAAAAGCCCCGCATAGACATCGATCTGCCCATGTCCGTAGAGGTTGTTCGGATAGGACAGCGACGGATCGGTGTGCGTACAGGTCTTACTGAAGATCTCCTTGCAGTCGTCGGGCGACAGCTTCGGATCAGCCTCAAGCCACAGGGCGATCGCGCCTGTCACAACGGGGGCAGCCATGGAGGTACCGCTATTACAGTTCCAGGAATAGGTCCGGCCTTTGAAGTCAAAGTGCTCGACATCCCAACCATCCTCATACGAATCGGGATGCGTGGCCAGACGGAAGCTGCTGTAGCTCGAAATGACGTTCACTCCCGGGGCTGTCACGTCGGGCTTAATCCGGTTATCGAAAGTCGGGCCCACAGCTGAGAACGAGGCTATCTGCCCGTTCCTCCCTTGATCAAAGATCTTCTGTTCGCCCTTGTAGTTCACGATCCATCCTCGATAGGCCGATGCCCCGACACTGATCACACACGGTGCACTCGAGGGGGAGTAGATGCCGTGGGTGTTGTCGCCAGCATCCAACGAAGGATCCAAGCTGCTCACATTGAAATCTCCGCTCACTCTGTAGCACTGA
Organism: uncultured Prevotella sp.; assembly: GCA_900317545.1. Taxonomy (GTDB): domain Bacteria; phylum Bacteroidota; class Bacteroidia; order Bacteroidales; family Bacteroidaceae; genus Prevotella. Next base: position 22,327 of record ONHE01000162.1, read on the forward strand.
ATGTCTGCATCCGCCCCGACCATTTCCATCGAGACGGGATACTGCGTGCCGAAGGCGTCTTCTTCACTCTGCATCATTACATCGTAGACAAGTTCCACCTTATTATAACAGGAGGGGTATGCGCCGATCTGTACCACGTACTTTCGGCCATCGACAGCAATGGTGTCCATCAGCAGGGAGTCGGCACTCGACAGCACATCCGCGGTCGGAATGTCGACCGCCGCCGGTGTCTGACCGCCATAGATTCTGAATCTGAGCAGGAAAGACTGCGCGGATTTAAGGGTGTGGAAAATCTTCGGCCGCGAGTTGCTGACAAAGGCACCTGCCCGATCTTTGCCGACCGGCTTGTGGATATAGCACTTTTGCCAACCCGTATTGCCTGCCGAAGCGACGAGTATATGCCCCGGCCCAGTCAGCGAGTCCAACACTTCATATAAGAGCAAATCATCCCCGCGAAAGTCCTGCGTGCTACCTTCGCTGAAGTTGATCACGCAAGGTTTGCCCACCCGGTCGGCATAATCGAAGATGTATTTGAACCCCAAGGCATCGGTGGCATAGGTATATTTATAGTAGTCGGCACTGTCTATGAGGACTGCATTTTCGGAGGTTGCATTGGCCACGAGGCAGATATCGCTCTCATAGGCCATTCCCGTATAGGGACTCGTATAACCGGCTCCCGCTGCGATTCCTGCCGTGTGGGTGCCGTGCGACTGGTCCAAGCCGTCCCGGGAATGGGCATAAGCAAGCAGCTCCTGGCGGCCCTGATAGTCATTCCCCACATAGAAGGAACTGCCGATCGTGTCTGCCGACAGCTGGTCCCACAGGCATCTGATCCGATAATCTGATGTTACGGTGTCATAAAAGGTGGGATGCGTCAAGTCGAAACCGATATCCATGACACCCACGACGACATCCTTTCCAGTGTAGGCCTGCGGCAGATCCCGGCCCGAATAGACGGGGACGGCATTCACATGGAGGGCTGTTGAATCCAACAGAACATGCGGATGCTGCCTGGCTTCGATGCGCAAGACATGCGGATCGAGCGACATCTCCGTCAGACAGCTCACGGGTATGTCGGCGATAAAGATGTTGCCGAAACGGGCCAAAGGCGTGCAGCCGTACTGGCGGAGCAACGCTTCGGACGGACCGTCCAACCGCAAAAAAGCGCACAAACGCGGATTGCGGACTGCCCTGACCATGCTTCTCCCGCGCCGGGAAGCATCAGCCGTGTCGGCTGCACGCAGTTGACGGATCCGCTGCTGCATGGCTAACTCGCGCACCAAGGGTGACATCTTGGCGTAAGCCGGATGCTGCGCACGCATCGAAAGGGGGATCAGCCAAACGGTCAGACAGAGTATCAATGACTGAAATTTCATGTCCCAAAGTAACGAAAAAAAATGCAGACAGCCAAACAAACACGAAAAAAGCTGCAAGTCTTCATCGACTCACAGCCTTTCCATTCTCTCTTATTTCAATCTAAACCATTTACTTCACGCCTCGATTGGTCAATGTGACGTTCAGCAACATAACATACCGACGATACTGATAATCGCTCAACACGGTCCGAAGACTCTTCAGATCCTTTGCGACTGCCTTGTCAAACAGGGCCTTACGCTCCTCTGCGTTGGAAGCAACCGCGGCATTCTTCAGTTCGGCATTGAAGGTCCGGTTGATGTCTTTCACTACATCCTGCTGGTCAAAAGACAATCCCAAAGCCTGTGCGAGGCTGTTCATATTGATGTTCATATCATAAGCCTGAACGTAGTTTACGGCTTCCGTTTTCTCGTTTTCTGCCATTGCGGCGGTCATGCTCAGCAATGCGACCAATGTCAATACAATCTTTTTCATCATTTTTCCTTTCTTTTTTATGGAGCTAACCGCGCGTCAAGCCGGCTGCCCGTGTTGTTATCCTTGTGTTATTTGACAGTGCAAAGATAAGCAGAAGACGGGAACCGTGCAACTAAATCATAAGTTTGTTTGCGATAACAGCTATGTTTGTTGACATATATCAACGTATGCAGTAACGATTCATAAGAAAACTGGCTCTTCCGGCCGTATCCTCCGGAAAACCGACAGGATCAGTCGGAGACACAAATCTTTTCGGTTCGGAGGCCGCTCGTTCGGCTTATTTTTGTATCTTTGCAGCAATAAACCAATAAAGAAACAAGAGAATGGAAAATCAAGACAATAAAAGCATTGCAGTAGCTTACCAATTATACATCAGCGACAACGACCTTCCCGAGATGGTCGAGGAAGCCACAGAGGAACAGCCTTTCCGCTTCCTGAGCGGTCTGGGCATCACGCTGGATGCCTTTGAGGATGCCGTCGTCGCGCTCGAAGCAGGCGAACCGTTTGACATCACGCTCACGCCCGACCAGGCTTACGGCAACTATGAAGACGAAAGAGTGCTCGACTTGGACAAGGAAATGTTCTATGTCGACGGCCGGTTTGACCATGAACACATCTTCAAGGATGCCGTTGTCCCCTTGCAGAACGAGGACGGAAACCGCTTCATGGGACGCGTGCTCGATATCGCGGACACGCATGTCAGGATCGATCTCAATCATCCTTTGGCCGGAAAGACGCTCCGCTTCAAAGGCCATGTCGTCGAATCGCGCAAGGCAGACAACCAGGAAATCCAGGACTTCATCAATCAGATGAGCGGCAACGGATGTGGCGGAGGTTGCGGAAACTGCGGAGATGGATGCGGCGGAGGATGCGAAGGTGGGGGCTGCGGCTGCCATTGATGGCCGCGAAAGACCATGTGTAAACGTCAGACGGATAAAAATCACCGATCATGAGAAATACTTTCGGGCATGTCTTTACATTGACGACTTTCGGCGAAAGTCACGGAGAAGCCATCGGGGGAGTCATCGACGGGTTTCCCGCTGGTATCGACATCGACATGGATTTCATACAGAGCGAGCTGAACCGGAGACGCCCCGGACAGAGCACGATAACCACCAGCCGCAACGAACCGGATGAAGTGAAGCTGCTCAGCGGCATCTTTGAAGGCAAGTCGACGGGCACACCGATCGGCTTCATGATCCTCAACACCGACCAAAGATCCAAGGATTACAAGAGCATCCACAACCTCTACCGCCCCTCACATGCCGATTTCACCTACATGCAGAAGTACGGCATCAGAGACTACCGTGGCGGGGGGCGCTCCTCAGCACGCATTACGATCAGTCGATGCGTGGCCGGCGCACTGGCCAAGCTCGCCCTCCGTCAGCATGGCATCAGCGTCCAGGCTTATGTGTCTCAGGTGGGCGGGATCGCCTTGGATAAGGACTACCGACGCTATGACCTGTCGAAGACGGAGACGAACATCGTCCGCTGCCCTGACGAAGAGAAGGCATCGGAGATGGAGCAGCTGATCAAGAGTGTGAAAGACCGGGGCGATACGATCGGCGGAGTCATCACCGGCGTGGTCAAGGGATGCCCTGTCGGGCTCGGGGAGCCTGAATTTGACAAGCTCCATGCGCAGCTCGGCGCGGCCATGCTCAGCATCAACGCGGTCAAGGGATTTGAATACGGCGACGGATTCGACTTCGCCACGGAGCGAGGAAGCCAGGTCAACGATGTCTTCATCAATGACCAGGGCCGCATATCCACCAGAACCAACCACAGCGGAGGCATCCAGGGCGGCATCAGCAACGGGCAGGACATCTACTTCCGCGTAGCTTTCAAGCCCGTAGCAACGATTCTGACCAAGCAGGAGACCGTAGATCTCGACGGCAACCCCTCCACCATGGTAGCCCACGGACGCCACGACGCCTGCGTGCTGCCTAGAGCTGTGCCCATCGTGGAGTCAATGACAGCCATGGTCATACTGGACAATTTGCTGCTCAAGACATCAGCAAGACTATAAATTTATGGCATAAATTGAAAATATTAAGATATCTTTACAATGAATCAAAAATAATATTGTATATTTGCAAATGACAATGTTAGGGTTTGTGAAAATCCGGCATTCGTTTAGTTAAGTCTAGTTTAGTTTTTGTGTTGGTGGGGCAACTGAACAGTTGCCCCAATTTTTTGGCTCTTTTGAAAGCTTATTCCAGAATTTATGTTTATCTTCGCAGGCATAAATGAAATCACAAACCCGAAATCCTAAACATAGCCCCCGACTGTGGCTGCCGATCCTCCTGCTGGGGGCAGCGACGGCATGGATCATCGCCGAATGCTGGCCGCCCTCACAGCGCACGCTGGCCAAGGCGGCGGCAGTGGTCAGGCGCAGCACGACCTATGAACTCCGGTCGGGCAGCCGGACGCTCCTCACGCTCGCGACGGATTCCGCCTATTCGACGGCCTGCTGGGTCAACCGCTGGGCGCTGATACCTTCGTGCGGAGGACGGCTCATCACCGCTGCAGCCGACGGACGGGACACGCTCTCGACGCTCACCGATGAACAGATCCACCGAATGGTCAGGAAACAGGCCCGCGAAACGGACTCGCTGATCAGGGGGAAAAACATGGAGCTGGCCGAAGCCCGCTACTATCTGCGCGTGCATGGCGTGCAGGACGAGGGCTACGACATGATCGCGAAGTTGGCGCAACAGCTCAAGCGCGAACTCGAAGCGATGAGAGCCACGGCTGAAAAACTGCATAGGGCCGACTCACTACAGCACCTCCGGATCGCGAAAACAGTGACCTACACCGTAAGCTACCAAGCTGGCGAAGGTCAGGTGGCAATCTCCGCCTGCACCATCAGTAAGGTCAGCAGCCAGCGCATGATCCTGCGCACAGTCGACAGGAAACTGCCGGAAGGGGCGAAGGCAGTCAGCGTCTTTCCCTGGAAGATGCCGATTCCCGACCATATCTACATAGCGCGCTACGGAGAAGACGGCTATCAGGCCGTCAGACGGCAAGGAGTCACCCGCCGACTGCCCATCCGGCGCGACTGCATCACCGATACGCTCGACGGACAAGGGACGATCGTCCGTGGCAAACTGTGCTATAAAGGCGGACTGAAGGCAGGCCGATACGACGGATACGGCATCCTGACCGCTGCCGACAGCATCATCTACCGGGGACAATGGAAAGCCGGGAAACGGCAAGGGGTGGGCTATATCACCGACGCACAGGGCCGCCGCATCCGCGGTATGTTCACAGCCGACACGCTCTACTATGCCGCCCGACACGACTCGGCAGGCGTATACGAAGGACAGACCAATCGTCTCGGCATCGCCGAAGGCCACGGGCTCTACCGCTATGCCAACGGCCGGTACTACGAAGGAAAATGGCAGGACGACCGCCGCGACGGTTTCGGATTCGACATCGCACCCTTCAGCGTGCTCCGTGCAGGCGAATGGCACAACGACCGCTATCGGGGCGAACGGATGGTCTATACCTCCGAGCGTATCTATGGCATCGACATCTCAAAATACCAGCACGAGAAAGGCCGCCGGAAATATCCCATCCGCTGGGACCGACTGCGCATCACGCACCTCGGCACACTCAGTCGGAAGCGCATCAGCGGCACGGTCAGCTATCCGGTTTCGTTCGTCTACATCAAGTCGACGGAAGGTTCGACGGTCCGAAACCGCTACTATGCCGGCGACTACAGGCAGGCACGGAGCCGTGGCATCCACGTCGGTGCCTACCACTTCTTCTCAACGACCTCGCCGGCTGCCACACAAGCCCGCCACTTCATCCGCAACACACACTTCCAGAAGGGTGATCTGCCGCCCGTACTCGACCTTGAACCGTTCCCGAGTCAGATCGCCAAAATGGGCGGAACGGCCGTCATGTGGAGCCGCGTGCGCACTTGGCTGAACATCGTCAGGGCACATACGGGTGTCCGCCCGGTGCTCTACGTCAGCCAGACCTTTGTCAACAGATACCTGCCGGAGGCTCCCGACATCAAGAAAAAATATCCCGTATGGATAGCCCGCTATGGGGAGTACAAGCCGGATGTGAAACTTGTCTATTGGCAATTAAGTCCTGACGGGCGCGTCGAGGGCATCAGGAGCACCGTTGACATCAATGTTTTCAACGGCTATCAGAACGTCTTCAACGAATACATCAAGCATTCCACGATCCGATAGATCCACCGCCCGAAACCGGTGACATGAGGTTCCGGCATCCATCACCCTGCTCTGCATGCGGCAAAACACCGCCCTCCTGCCCGTCCAGCACTGTCGCGCACGCTGCGTTGCATGTGCCCGATGCCGCTTTCCTATACCTTATTAATATAAATAGACCTGCACGGAGGTAAGATGATGGCACCATTGTTTTACGGAAAGCAAAAATCTGCAGCCCCTGCCGTCACCTTATTTATATTGAAAGACCTGCACGGCAGCTGCCTTCCCATATGGTTATAACGTCAGCAGTCAAAATCTGCAGCCCCCCTGCCATTGCCTCTCCTGGAACGAAAAAAGGCCACCGCTCAGCCCGGAAAAGAGCTGCGCAGAAGCCTCATTTTGTATCTCGAAAAAGCGGATGATCAATATGCGTTCCGCATATGATAGCTCCGGGCAGCCGAAAGGATAGCTCCGGGGCGCCAAGAGCATAGCTTTCGGCCGTCCAAAGCATAGCTCCGCGCCAGCCTCATTATCCGCCCGCGGGTCAAATCGCTAACTTATTGTGTTTAAGGACATTCCATGCAGCCGATAATTTCCTCCACGGAGCGGCAGCCATGACTGTCCAACCACGCGTCGATGCCGTCGCGCACCTTGATCGTCACCGTCGGGTCGATGAAGTTGGCAGTACCTATCTGGATCGCGGAAGCACCAGCCATCATGAACGCAATGGCGTCGTCGGCGCTCCTGATGCCACCCAGACCGATCACGGGAATCTTCACCGCCTGCGCTGCACGCCACACCATATAGAGCGCAACGGGCTTTATGGCAGGACCGCTCAGTCCGCCCGTACCAATGCTGAGCACCGGACGGCGACGCTCAATGTCAATGGCCATGCCCATGAGCGTATTGATCAGCGAGACGGCATCGGCCCCCTCGGCCTCACAGGCCCGCGCGATCTCGCCCACATCCGTCACGTTCGGCGACAGCTTGACGATCAACGTCTTGTGATAGCGTGCACGCACGGCCTTCACAACACTTGCAGCCCCGGCGCACGTAACGCCGAATGCCATGCCGCCTTGCTTGACATTGGGACACGAAATGTTAAGTTCGATGGCAGGAATGCGGTCCAACACGTCGATCCGGGCAGCACACTCGGCATAAGTCTCCGGGGAGTTGCCACTCACATTGACGATCATATTGGTGTCAATATCCTTGATCTGCGGGTAGATGTGCTCACAGAAGTAGTCCACGCCTTTGTTCTGAAGGCCCACGCAGTTGAGCATTCCGGAGGCGGTTTCAGCCATCCGCGGATAGTTGTTACCTTCTCTCCCGTGGAGCGTCGTGCCTTTGACAATGATGCCACCTAAACCATCCAACGGGATAAAATCAGCATACTCTATGCCGTAACCGAAAGTTCCAGAAGCCGTCAAGACGGGATTCTTCAGACGGAGCTGATTTATCTTTACATTTAAATCTGCCATAATAACTTCTTAATATTAAACACTGGACCATGCTGACAGACACACACGTTGCCCTCTGTCGTCTTCTCCACGCAGCACAGACAGGCACCCAGGCCGCAGGCCATCATATTTTCCAATGACGCCTCACAGTCCACACCGACCTTGACAGCAAAGCGGGCAACAGCCTGCATCATCGGCAGCGGACCGCAAGTGGCAATCCGATCAAACTGCTCCAGACCGAGGATGCTGTGATTGGTGACAAATCCCTTCTCACCGGCCGAACCGTCTTCCGTCGTCACAAACACGCGCCCGTACATCTTAAAATAGTCAAGCTCCAACAGATCCGAGGCGATCCGCGCACCTAAAAGGAACGTCGGCTCGCAGCCCATGTCCTTCAATTGCTTGCCGAAAAAGAGCAATGGAGCCACGCCGACACCGCCGCCGACCAACAGCAGACGCTCGGAAGACGACCGGGCAGGCGTGAACGAGTTGCCCAGAGGGAAGATGCAGTTGAGCCGGTCGCCCGCTTTCAGCAACGCAAGCGCACGGGTTCCATGACCGACTGCAGCCACCAAGAGCCATAATTCGTTGGCTTCGGTATCGACAAAATTAACGGAAATGGGGCGACGGAGAAACGTCTCCGGCGAACGGTCGACGCGAATCTCGACAAATTGACCTGGCTTCATAGCCGGTAGCGGGGCATCGTCGGTGAGGCGCAACAGCACATGCTTGTCACTGAGATGCTCGACTGACCGGACCGTAAGGTCAAGACAGTATTTCTTCATCATCGTAGTTCATTATATTA
>ONHE01000038.1 GCA_900317545.1 uncultured Prevotella sp.
CATCTTGTGTTTTGTCAGATCTTCCACCTCAATTTCATGGAAGTTGCCCAATCCGCAGTGCAGTGTGATATAGGAGAAGTTCAGTCCTTTGATCTCCATCCGCTTCATTAGCTCGCGCGTGAAGTGCAGTCCCGTGGCCGGGGCTGTGACGGCTCCTTCGTTCTTGGCATAGATGCACTGGAAGTTTTCCATGTCTTCGGGCGTGCCGTGATGGTTATCCCTGCGGTCGATGATGTAGCGCGGCAGTGGAGCCTCACCCAGTGCGAAGAGCTCGCGCTTGAACTCATCGTGCGGACAGTCATAGAGGAAGCGCAGTGTGCGTCCGCGGCTGGTGGTGTTGTCAATGACTTCGGCCACCATCGTTCCACTGTCGTCGAAAAAGAGTTTGTTACCGATACGGATCTTGCGGGCAGGCTCTACGAGCACGTCCCATAGCCGCATCTCTTCGTTCAGCTCACGTAAGAGGAACACTTCAATCTTCGCATCCGTCTTCTCTTTGGTGCCATAGAGTCGGGCGGGGAATACCTTCGTGTCATTGAATACAAAGGTGTCGCCCTCGTCGAAATAGTCTACGATGTCACGGAACTCTAAATATTGCCCTTTCTGGGGATGCCCCTTGGCATCCTTCTTGAACATGTCGATCTTCTGTGACTTTTTGTGAAGCACCATCAGTCGACTCTCGTCGCGACGGGTTACGAGGAATGAGTCCTTTGTTCCGTCCTTTTGTGTCAGCTCGTGGTTGACGCTGTGCGGATACAATGCGACTTGTTCTGCGGGTAGCTTGAATTTAAATTGGGAGAGTTTCATTATCTTCTTTTTTTCATTACTTTTCGATTTCTTGATGATTAACCCATTCACCGAATTGGTCGAATGGAATACACTCGTCCACTTTGAAGTCTCCGACGCGGGTGCGCCGCAGTGATGTCAAAAATGCACCAGATCCAAGCGCACGTCCGAGATCGCGCGCCAAGGCCCTGATGTAAGTGCCCTTTCCGCATGTGACGCGGATGACCGCTGCCTTCCGTTCGTCATCGAACGAAAGGAGATCTATGCGGTCTATGTGCACCGTCTTGGGACTGAGCGTTACGCTCTCGCCGTTGCGGCGGAAGTTGTAAGCACGCTCGCCCGCTACCTTGCAGGCACTGTACGTAGGCGGTATCTGTTGGATGTCGCCGATAAACTGCTGCAATGTCTCCTCGACAAGTTCCTTCCGGATGTGTCGTGAGGGATAGGTATGGTTGACAGTGTGCTCTCTGTCGTAGGACGGGGTGGTCGCTCCGAACTGGACATCGGCCACGTATTCTTTCGTATGGCGTTGCAGGTCTTCGATCTGCTTGGTGCATTTGCCGGTACAGAGGATCAGTACTCCGGTAGCCAAAGGATCCAAGGTGCCTGCGTGTCCGATCTTGATCTTGTAGCCTAACGTACGGCTCAGCACGCATCTGATATGCGCCAGTGCGCCGAAGCTGGACATGCCGTAAGGCTTGTCGATGGCAAATATCTCGCCCTGTTTGAAGTTCTTCATCTATAGGTTCTCTGTTCTGCTGCTGACCTTCTATTCCACCATAACCAGCGAATGGCCAGTAAGAAGCCAGATCAGGATCGCTCCGCCGACGATGATGCGATAGATGCCAAAGTACTTAAAGCCGTATTTGGTCAGGAATGACACAAACCATTTCATCGCCGCAAGTGCCACCACGAAGGCCACTACGCATCCTGTGAGCAGAAGAAAGAGGTTGTCTGTTGTCGCCCAGTTGCCGTCTTCTTGGAACAGATCAAGCAGGTCGAGCAGCGTTGCAGCTGCCATGGTCGGCACGGCTAAGAAAAAGGAGAACTCGGCTGCACGTTTGCGGGTCAGCTTCTGCTGCATACCGCCGACGATCGTCGCCATGGATCTGCTGACTCCGGGAATGACAGCGAGGCATTGAAACCATCCGATCTTGAAAGCCCGTTTCTCATCCACGACGTTCGCATCCGATCCCTGATTGAACAGCCGGTCGCAGAAGATCATGAAGATCCCGCCCACGACAAGCATTACGGCCACCACTTCCACGCTGTCGAGCAACTTGTCCAAGGTTCCTGACAGCTTGAAGACGAGGCCCACAAAGGCAGCTGGGATAAAAGCGATCAGCAACAGCCAGTAGAAGTACCATTTGTGCTTGAACCGCTGCCAGCCATTGCTTCCAGCAGGCGCAGGGGTCCTGTCCAACCGGAAGAAGCGCTTCCAATAGAGACAGACGACCGAAAGGATGGCGCCAAACTGAATGATGAAGGTGAACGCATGCACGAAGGCGTCACCCTGTGGCACACCAAGCAGGTTCTGGGTAATGATCATATGGCCTGTCGACGAGACTGGGAGAAACTCCGTCAGTCCTTCCACGATGGCCACGATAATAGTCTGTAGAAAAGTCATATCCGATCTTTAAGCGTCTTGCTCCTCTCCCTCGGTCTGTCCGTCTTTGGGCTTGCGAAGGATGGCATAGATCATGGAAATAAACCCGATGAAACATACGGCAGGTGCTACCTTGATGCGCATGGTGCTGAAAATCTCCGGATTGTAGGTTGTTTCATCCGATCCAGGTCCGCTCATCAGGATAAATCCGATGATGACGACGATCATACCGATAGCCAACAGGATAAAATTGACTTTATCGAATGCTAAATTTTTCTTGTCCATTTATTTGATTCGTATTGCATTATTCATAATTCTTCGTGAAGGATGGCGGGTCTTCGTTCTTTCTTCATTGCTCTTTCTTTCCCGGTAGCCCGCCGTTTCGCATCCTCCTTAGATCTTATAGAGTTCTCCGGCTTTCATTCGCAGAAACTTGTTGACCGATATGTGCGAGCAGATGGCAGTGATAATCACGCCGAAGAGGAACACTGCGACACCCGTGATCAGCATCACGTCCCAGGTGACAACCGTGAGGATTTCAGGCTCGTAGCGATAGAGGGCATAGATGCAGCCGGAAAGTACGAGGTCGGCTATCAATGCCGCCACGAGGCCGATGACAATCGCATTCCACACAAAGGGACGGCGGATGAAGCCCCAGGAGGCACCAACCAATTTCATCGTATGGATTGAGAATCGGCGCGCGTAGATGCTCAGCCGGACCGTATTGTTGATCAGCGAGAAAGAGACGAATGTCAGCAGGACGGCCAGCACCAGCAGACCGACGCTGATCTTTGTCAGCGTTTGGTTCACGCTGTCTATCAAGTCTTTCTGATAGGAGATGTCTGAGATCTTCGGAAAGTTCTTCAGCTCCTTCGAAATCCATTTCAGGGAGTCGTTGTTCGCGTAGGCTGCATTGAGAGTCAATTCCACAGATGAGAGGAAGGGATTGTCGCCGCCCGTGAATTCCGAGGGGTCTGTACCCATGGCGGCCGTCTGCTCCTTAAGAGCCTGTTCTTTGCTGATGAAGTGCAACTGCTTGATGTAAGGGCGCCTTTTCAGTTTCTGACAGAGCTGCTGGGCTTCGGGATTGGTCATGTCTTGCTCCAACATCATCGTCACAACCAGATTTTCTTTCACATATGAAGACAGGTTCCGAGCGGACAGCACCGAGAATACAACCAACCCCAACAAGATAAGTACCAATGCCGTACTGATGCAAAGAGTAACGACCTGCAGCCTTTGGCGGTTGCGGGTCTTCTTTCTTTTCTTTCCCATTCCTATAAGGCGATAATTAACCAAATTCGTTGCAAAGTAACAAAAAAAATCACGACTAAACGAGAGATTAACGTCTATTAACTCCCTCTCGGCGCAAGTAGCCATGGCAGACTTGTATGCCGGACCTGAAAAAGGAAAAACAAGACGCGGAGAAAGGCATTTTCAGAATTATTCATTATCTTTGCATGAAAATGGCTGCGCGTTGCAATTTGAAAGCGATCTTTCTGGATTCCCGCCGGCCAACTTCTCATGTGGGACAATAAAACATATTGAATATGAGCACACGACTATATCCATCGCCCGTCTACGGGCCTGTTCACAGCCGCCGGTTAGGCATCTCCTTGGGCATCAACCTGCTGCCCCCCGACGGCAAGAGTTGCACGTTCGACTGTGTCTATTGCGAATGCGGATTCAACCGCGACCGCATCCCGAAACTGCCGAGACCCACCCGCGCCGAGGTGGAAGAGGCGCTCGGACGGCAGCTCTGTCAGATGCACGACGAGGGTGTTCATCCTGACGTGCTGACCTTTGCGGGCAACGGCGAGCCGACGAGTCATCCCGACTTCGCCGGCATCATCGATGACACGATCCGGCTACGCGACCGTTACTGCCCCGAAGCGAGGATCAGCGTACTGAGCAATGCAACGATGATCCACCGTCAGCAGGTCTTTGACGCACTGATGCGGGTGGACAACAACATCCTCAAGCTCGACACGGTCGATCCGGACTATATCCGTGCCGTCGACCGGCCGGTCAGCCCCAACTATGATGTCAGCCGCATCATTGACGGACTGCGTCGCTTCAACGGACATGTCATCCTACAGACCATGTTCATGAAGGGGTCGACGACACCCGCAGAAGGTCGTCCGGCCGTCTCGGTCGACAACACGGGCGACGTCTTCGTCGGTCCTTGGCTCGAAGCAGTGAAGGCCATCGGGCCGAAGGAAGTGATGGTCTATACCATCGACCGCGAGACGCCCGACCGGTCATTGCGCAAGGCTGCACCTGCCGAATTGGACGCCATCCGCGACCGGGTGACGGCTCTTGGCATTCCCTGTACGGCGTCTTATTGACCCGCTTTTCCACCGCACTTCTTCCGGATGATGGGTACGGCTCTGGCCGCGCTGTTATCCGGGCCGTCTATATGACAGCTCCGGGGCGTCCAAAGGATATGTTTGGGTGCCCCGGAGTTGTCGTTTTCTGACGCATAGATTATTGTTCGGTTGCAATCGACTATAGAGATGTCTGTCCGAAAGGTCGACTGCCACGCAGTCAAGAGCCGGCGTGAGTGGGGGTGTAGGTGGCTGTATCCGTCTCGCGGCTTGCTGCCTTTGCGCATAGAGCCATCCCTATTTGAGCTTCGGTTTCAGTTCGTCGGGCGAGTCATTGGTGAACATGTTGACGGCCGGAGCATGCTGTTCAAACAACATACGGATCTGTCCGGCATCCAAGGAGAGTGTCGGGCGGAAGTCGGGACCGGCCATATAGTCGAGGATCGCCTTGTGCATCTGGGCCGCAACGAGCCGGTGCGAGAGATCGTGTGTGATGTCCATTGTCGTCATCAGCAGGCGTCCGCCGAGCACATTGGCCTCAAAGGCCATGCCCAACTTGCGGCTCACGTGCCATGTGTCGATAGGTTGGATGAACGGCTGGTAGTCTTTCGGGAAGTGTGAAAGATTCATCACCGGTGCTCGGTTGAGCAGTTCCCACCAGTTGAGATTGCTCCAGTCGTCGGTCGGAAAACCCTTGAAGAGCGGATGTTTCGTGTCGATGTAGGCGCCGGTGGTATGCGGCGGACGCATCTTAAACCAGCTCGTGTTCCAGAAGACGGGCAGATAGTATTGCCTGACGTCATCCCCATAGCGCACTTTACCGGCCGCGCAGAGCAGCACCTTGCCACCTTTGCGGAGCACGTCCTGTGCCTTCGCGTCTAAGGTGTCGGTGATATGGATGCCGCGCTGGCCGGTCTCCGGCTGCAGCACGGGATAGACCCAGAAGTCCCAGCTGTTGCTGGCCATCGGAGCGGATGCCATGTCTGTCTCCCCGCTGATGTCCACCTGCAGGGTCAGTTTCATCGGTGCGCGGAAGCCGGAAAGCGGGAGCACGATGCGCCCGGCAGCGTGGTTCTTGCCCAAGGGGATGGCATGGTGGTGGCAGAGCGTGCCGTCTGCGACTGTCGTGTCGGCGTTACGGACAGTCCAGCTGATGCGCCTGTCGGCCATATCCTGCCAGGCATTGTAGACCTCCACATCCACCTGCAGCGTGTCCTGATGGCTGTAGATAAACCGGGGGAAGCGGGCCAAGGGCACCACAGGCCCGCAGAACATCCGCCACTCGCGCGCGGCCTGTTCCTGTGCGGCCTCGTCCAGCGGTCCCATGACACCCTTCTCCTGCCAGAAGACGTTCAGTCTTCCCACCAAGGCCGTGCCCTGACCGCTGTAATCATTGAGCCCGAGGAGCTGGAATCCGGCGTAGTCGCGTGTCCGGAGATTGCGTTCGATCTCGTATTTGTAGGCTAATGTCTGCAGCTTACTGCTCGCCTGCAGGAAGCGGCTGCCCATTGAGCCCATGCCGTTGGCCTGTAGCAGATCGGCGAAGATGTCGAAGTTGCCGGCCCGGAAGACCCCAGTGTAGAGCCTGCGTTCGTCTAAATCGGGGAACGCACACCATTGTCCCTGCTCGTGGGCGATGATCGGCGTGTTGTTCGGCGTGTTGCTCCGGTAGTTGCGGGGGAACAGGATCTGATCCTCGTAGTCATCGTCCGAATGTGGCGCATGGCTGTTCCAGTCGAGCCCCCGGGCCCCGCCTTTGACGTGAAACTGACTCTTGTCGTCCCACTCCCAGCCGCCTCCGACGCTTGCTCCGCAATAGACCCGACGCGGGTCATAAGCCTTCATCGCCTCCACCCAGTCATTGCACCAGCTCACCCAGTTGCCTGCCGGTTCGTTCCCTGCAGCCATCATGAGGAAGCTCGGATGGTTTCCGTAGGTGTCGACGATGCGCCGCGTCTCCTCCGTCAGATATGCGTCGATGGGTTGGCCGCTGCGTAACTTGACGCCATGATTGGGCCATGACGGGCCTTCGGGCATCAGATAGAACCCCACTGAGTCGGCGGCCGTGAACGCCGCGTCAGGCGGGCAGTAGCTGTGAAAGCGCATCGCGTTGAGGCCATATTGTCTGCATTTCCGAAAAATACGGATCCAAGGCGCCACATCCGTGGGTGGATAGCCGGTCAGTGGGAAGTCACAACACTCCACCGTTCCGCGGATCCAGATCGGCCGGCCGTTGAGGACGAACTGCCGTCCGCGTATCTCTATGTCGCGGAAACCGAACGTGACGGGGATCGGCAGACCGTGATAGTCGATCGTGCGGGTATAGCATGTGGGCTGCAGCTCACTCCAGGGCTGCGGCCGTTCGATGTGCAGGCGGAAGGTGTCCTGATTGACCGTCACGGTCACATAGCCGGTCTTCAGGTCGGGAAAGACTCTGACGGTGTAGGGATAGAGGGCCTTTGCCTCTGCCCCGTGCTTCTTGAGGGCGGCCGACTGCAGTTCGATCCGCCCCGCAATGCCATTCCAATTGCCCTGCGTCTGATCCGTCACCGAGTGGGAATCCTGTCCTACGCAGACGTTTTCAATGCCGTTATAGATGTCGATGTCAATGCTGTTGGTTCGCCCGAAGCGCAGAAAGTCGGTCACGTCATACTGATGCGGTACGCTCAGTGACAGCTGGTGACCCACCTTCACGCCGTTGATGAAGACCGTGGTCTCAATGTGCGGCCGCTCCAAGTGGAGGATCACGCGGCGGCGTTTCCACGTTTTCGGTACGTCAAACGAGCGTGACCAGACGGCATGACCGATGAAATGCTTGTTCGGGGTGAGAAAAAAGGGAAACTTGAAATGGCCTTCCCGACGGTAGGGAGCCATGTGTGGGTTGAAGTAGAAGGAGGAGTCGTAGAGGCTGCCCGTCCACTTGGTGTCGAGCGCAGGGTCGTCGCCGAGGCCGTTGGTCTGCAGTGAGCCGGGCAGGGAAGCCTCCGCCTGCACCTCCTTGCCGCCCTTGTCGGTCAG
>ONHE01000192.1 GCA_900317545.1 uncultured Prevotella sp.
ACAAGGGTGGACGAATATGCAGACCTCTATCACCGGTTGGATACGGAGGCCGACTGGCAGGCGTTCTGCCGACAGCATCATCTCGAGACCGGGCCGGAAGAGGCTTCCGCCACTGACAAACGACCATCCGGCAGCCGCAGACGGGCGGTCGCCCTGCTGCTGCGGGCTGCTGTGGTCATGCTGCTCATCGGCTCCGCCGTCACGATATTATGGAACCGGGCTCACCGGGTGGAACCTGTGGCCATGACGGAGGTCCAGCAGCAGGCGATGACGCATGCCGCAAAGGCCGACCGGGTGGCGGCAACGATCACGCTGACCGACGGCCGCACGATCAGCGCCAAGACTGACAGTGCCCTCCGGGAGGCCATCGAAGCCACGGAAACGAATGCGTTGGTGAACGGCAAACTCGTCACCCGCCATGACAAGGAGTTCTGGGTGACGCTCAGTGACGGCACACGCGTCCACCTCAACTATGGCTCGTCATTGGAATATCCGATCGCTTTCACCGGTCAGGAACGCCGCGTCAGGCTGCAGGGAGAAGCCTATTTCATGGTGGCCGAGAACCGTGAGCGGCCGTTCATCGTCAGCACCGAGGCCGGCGACATCAAGGAATACGGCACCGAGTTCAATGTCAACACGCGGTCGGAGGACGGGTTGACCCGCATCGTATTGGTGCATGGCTCGATCAGCGTGACGCCGAAGGGCGGACGGGAACAGATGCTCCGACCATCGGAGATGGCTTCCATCAGCGGTCAGAAGGCCACCGTGACCCACGTGGACGTGCAGTCTTACATCGCCTGGAACACCGGCACGCTCGACTTCGAGGACTATACGCTCGAGACACTGATGCGAGTCATCGGCGAGTGGTATAACGTGCGCGCCGAGTTCGAGAGCGAGGAGCTCCGCCGGCAGCGTTTCTCCGGCATGCTCGAAAAGTACAGTCCGCTGAGCGAGACACTGCAGGCGATCCGTGAAATATCAGGCATCCGCATCACCCAAGACGGTGACCGGCTGCTGATCAGTCAATAAATGAACCCTACTAAAAGAAACAACAGCATGAGAAGAAAACTGATGACAATGGCCCTGACATTGATGGCCGTATGCCTGAATGTCTCGGGAAGCGAGAAGAAGACCAATCTGAGCGTGCTCTATGTCGGCGGTTTCTCCAACTATGAGACGGTCGGCGGAACGTCCATGGATGCCGCCACGATCGGGAAAGCACGTCAGGAGCGCGTGGCGTCGTGGACAGCTTATCTCAACGAACGGTTCACCACGGTCAAGGTGATCGACGGGCAGGCCTACCGATACACGATGAGCAACGACTACGACGTGACGATCTTCGACGGCTACCCCAAGCCGCTGAAGCCCAAACAGTATGTCAAGGACAGTCAGGGAAGGATCCAGCGGATCATCTACGACGAATATTTCCCGGCCAATTTTGACCGTCCCGTGCTCTGCATTGCGGACGCGAGCGAACAAGTGGGACGCTATGTCGGCACGAAAAACGACTGGTATTGCCTATGCCTGACGGGCTGGGCGCTGAACGTGAACACGCAGCATGCCATCTTCAAAGGCCCCTACCCCGTGAAGCTGACGATGACGGAGCAGCCGATGCCCGACGGCGCCAAGGATTACGCAAAGATGTTCGGACAGCAGCTCCCCGCCACGATCAACATGTGGAAGGTCAACACCCGCGACTACGAAAACACGCGGGGCTTCAAGGTGGGCATGGTGGCGCGCCCTTGGGGGTATACGGATTCGCCGGAGACGGAGATCATCTCAGGCGGCAAGAGCGCCAAGTCGATCGACGCGGTCGCCATCAGCCGCCATGCCAACTTCATGCACTGGGGATTCGCCGGGGCTCCGATGGACATGACCGACGAGGCCAAGGCCGTCTTCGCCAACGCCGTCTGCTACATCAGCAAGTATGCCGGACAGCACCCGCTTGCCCGTAAGCTCAGCGAAGGCATCGCCACCAAGGAGACCGCCAAGGAGATGTCATACATCCTGACACATAAGGCCTACGAGGAAAACATCGCCGCCAACAAGCAGTTCGCACAGCAGATGCAGCACTACAGCGACTCTCTGAAGGCCGTGCTCGCACAGGGTGGCCGCATCTCACAGGGCGACAGCATGTACCTGAACTATCAGCCGGCGCCGGAAGCGACATTTGAAGAGTACATGAAACAGCGCGCAGGCAATCTCTATGAGCGCTTCGGGACGGACGAAAAGGCCTATGCCGCCTACTACAGAGACAACGCGCCCTACCTCTATTCGGCATTCGACGGCGAGCGGGACGGCATCAAATATGAAAGCTACCAGCTCTATCTCGACGAGGATGCCAAGGCGCTCGGCATAGCCGTCTACGACAAACGGCTCCTCGAAAAAGCGATTGAACTGTGGGAAAGCGGCAAGGACACGGAACGCGCACGCCGCATCCTCTACCGCCGCACCCTGCTCCGCTATAACAATGCGCGGGCCTTCCGCCAGTGGTATGACAAGTTCCGCACGAAGCTCTTCTTCACCGAGAGCGGCGGATGGGTATGGCTCGTGAACAGCATGGACCCGCGCACGCCGGGCAACGACTACAGCGTGCTGCGTTATAACGAAGCGCCCGCCGCGCCCGAAAAGAAGCCGGAGATCACGGCCACGCTCTCGCCTCAGCAGCCGGTGGCCGTCTCCGCCATCGCCAACGACTTGGGCAACGGCACGAAGGACATCGTCGTGCGGATGAAGATGCACACGGGTTTCCACATCTACGGCGTCGTTTCCAAGCAGGACCCCTACATCGTGACAAGCGTGGAGGTCATCCCGCCGGCCGGCTACACCGTGGAAGGCGCCCTGCAGCGGCCGTCCTCGTTCCGTCAGCTCGGCACCTCCGGCACGATCATCTATGAGGGCGACGTGCTGTTCCATCAGCATCTGAAAGGCACAGGCAGCGGCCGTGCCACCGTCAAAGTGCGCTACCAGGCCTGCGACGAGCACGCCTGCCTGCTTCCGCAGGACATAGAGATACCGGTCGAACTGTAGTCAAAGCAAGCGCTCATCGTGCCCGTGACAGTGTCAGCCCCATGTTGCGGACTGTCGGAACGAAGCATGACCGGCGCTTTTATTTATCATTTTTTTTCCCACAGACCTGGCCTGCGGTTTCAGCGGTTCATTCGTCCGGATCCGGATGAGAAATGCCTTCGATTTCACAGAGCTATCATGCAGTTTCTGCAGAGCTATCCTTTCGGCTGCCGAGAGCTATGCTCCGGGGCGCCGAAAGCATAGCTCTTGGCCGCCCAAAGCTATGCTCCGCCAACGCATTGATTATCAGTTCGTTGCAGGGGAAGATCCGCATATCCGCCCGCAATCAATCAAATGGGAGAAAAACGTGGCAAGTACAGCCGCCCGCAATAAGTCCACCCCGACCCACCCTGCAGGGAGGGAGAGGCACAATATCGAATTTCCATTTGTCATGGACAGGCTCCCCGCCACTCGGAGAGACTGCTTCCGCTCCGTGCGGGCGGATGCGCCGGTCCGCCCCTACGGTGTATGATCCTCCCCCTCATTTCGTCCCTTTCGCATCTGAACTTTTGAAACGTCAACACCCCAAAACGTCTCCAAATTCCAAGGAAAATACATCTTCTGAACAAAAATTTATTTTTTTTGTACCCAATTTCTGACAATTCCGGTCTAAGGGGTACAACGGAAGACGTAACGAGAGATAATTTTATACGCTATGAGAGATTTAAGAATTGTATCCGTGTTTGCACTCCTTTTGACGCTCGTGCTCTGTCTCGGAGCACCGCTGGAGGCAAATGCCCAGAATGAAAGACAACAGACTGTCACCATGAACATGCAGTCAGTCACGGTGAAACAGTTTCTGGCCAATGTCAGACAACAGACCGGACTCAACTTCATCTACAGTTCGGAACTGGCAAAGACGTTCCCCCGTGTGACCGTCGTGGCCACCCGCAAACCCGTCAGACAGGTGCTCGACGAGGTAATGGCCAAGATCGGCTGCCGCTATGACATCGCGGGGTCGACCGTCACGATCACCCGACGTCTCTCGGGCGCGCGCACCCGCATGGTGACGGGCGTGGTGACCGATGACACCGGTGAACCTCTGCCGGGCGTGTCCATCTGCATCGACGACAGCAAAGTGTGCACCATCACCGACGCCGAAGGCTTTTACACGCTCAAAGTGCCCGAGAATCCGTGCACGCTGCGCTACACCTTCGTGGGCATGGCGGAAGCGCAGGTGCCCCTGAATGCAGGCCGCCAGCAGATCAGGCGCAACGTACAGATGGTCAGCGAGAACAATCTGGACGAGGTGGTCGTGACGGGTTACCAGGATATCTCACGTCCGAAGATGACCGGATCGGCCATTACGATCACGGCGGACAAGTTGGATGACCGTTACACACCCAATCTGCTCAACAACTTGGAAGGTCGCGTGGCCGGTCTGAGCACCTACGGAGGCGACCTGAAGATACGCGGCACAAGCTCACTGTATGCCAACACCTCCCCGCTCTTGGTGGTCGACGGCGTGCCCGTGGAGCAGCGGATCGACGAACTGAATCCCTATGACATCGAGAGCATCAACGTGCTCAAGGACGCCGCCGCGACAGCGATCTACGGTGCAAGGGCCTCCAACGGCATCATCGTCATCACCACCAAGAACGCCCGCAAGAGCGGAAAGATCGACATAGACTTCTCGGCCAACCTGACCATTCAGGAGAAGAAGAACATGGACTACGCCGACAACTTCTACATGAATGCCGCCCAGCAGGTAGACACGGAGGCCGCCTACTGGAACTATTACTTCTTCGACAACGACGGGGAAGTGCAGGATCCCATCTCCTCCACGGCCACCGGCATCAGCAACGGATCAAGTTACATCTCCCCGATCCAGTATGGTTACTACCAGCTGGCACAGGGGAAGATCACGCAGGAACAGCTCAACGCCACCCTGAACAAGCTGCGCACGAAGAACTATGCAAAGGAATACGGCGACGCCGTCTACCGTCAGCAGATCATGCAGCAATACAATCTTGCCGTCAGAAGCCGGTCGGACAAGGCCCAGAGCAACCTGACGATGAACTATCGGCACAGCAACGGAGAGCTCATCAACTCGGGCACGACCTATCTCAACATCAGCTACAAAGGCGCGTTCGAGATCACCAAGTGGCTCACGGCACGCGCCACGATCAACGGCATCTACAGTCGGGCAAAGCGTGCCGGCACAGATTACAACGCCTCCTATACCAACCCGTGGGCCGTGCCGGCCTATGAGAGCCTCTACAATGACGACGGGAGCCTGCGCGGAATGAACTAC
>ONHE01000163.1 GCA_900317545.1 uncultured Prevotella sp.
CGATTATCGCAGAATAGTTACTTTAAAGCAAAATTGTAGCAAATTAATGTTAATTATTATTGAAGGATATTCTTTTTTTCTATATTTGTATTATTAATCTACACGATATAGCTATCAACGCCTATTACTCACCATGACTCTATTTCTGAAAAGGCATCCTATCAAGATCAGACACTGTTGTTTATACCTAATAATTCAGATTATAGCAATCCTGCTGATCGGTCAGCCCTGCATCGGTCAGACTGCCAATGCCCTGCCGGAATGCAACATCGAGCATTTTAAGGAGCTGACGGAGAAGACCCTGCGCGTCACACGCATCGTGCAGGACCGTCAGGGATTCATGTGGATCGGTACACTGAACGGACTTTACCGCTATGATGGCTACAACTTCGTCAGCTTCAAGGCAAAACCGGGTGACGGAAGCCATATCATCACCGATCGGGTCAGCAGTATCTACTTAGACGCCGACAACAACATCTGGTGCTTGATCGGGCATCGCGCCTGTCTTTTTGATACCCGTACGATGCAGTTCACCGACGTGCTCTGTCCGTTAGAACAGCGGACCGGCCGCACCTACGACGTGAAGAAGATCCGCACGATGGGTGACGGCACAACCTGGCTCATCACCTCCGACGGGATTTACATCAAGTTGCACAACAACCACCCGCAGACTACGGCTACCGTCAAGCTGCGCGGACTCGTCGACCAAGACCGCATGTTCGCCACCGACCATCATGGCCGGACCTGGATACTCACTGACCGCGGGACTTTCATGTTCAACGGCAAGCAGATACGCAAGCCGCAGACCTACAGAACCTTTGTCAACCGAGGCAACAACAGTTGGCTGCTTGACGACAACGGTCGGCTCCATGTGCTCACGCCCGATGACCGCATCGTGCCCGTCACTAACCCCATCCTCAACGAGCCCGTCTTCAAGATCTATCCGCTGCAGAACAACCGGATGGCCCTGGTCACGGCCACTCGACTGCTGCTGATGGACGCACGCAGCGGACGCATCATCGACTCCGGCATCCGCGGACAGGTCGGCAGGCTCTTCCAGTATGCCCCTCGGCAGCTCTGGCTGCAAATGACCGACGGAACTATCATCCGACTCAACGGCGACAACGGCGCGAAGATGACACTTGCAGGACTGACATCATCGATCAGCATCATCACCGAAGATCCCAACCACAACGTGTGGATACTCACCGAGGAAGGAAAACTCTACTGCCTCACCAGGGGCACGGTCATCCCCCAGCTTTATCCCACGGAAGACAAAGACCTCCGGGAAAGCACCAACTCGCTCACCGACCGGCAGGGCAACATTTGGTTCCGAAACAAAGTCGGAATATTCAAGTTAAGCTTCCGCCAGCAGCATCTGCAACCTCTGCAGCAGGAGGTCAGGTCAATGATCCGGAGCGGCTTGGTCGACAGTAAGGGCCGTTGCTGGCTGTCGGGATATGACGACAACACGCTCAGAGTCTTCGATCGTCACAACCGACCCATCGGTTATCTCGGACCGGACGGACGACTGCACGCAGCCTACACCGTCTTCGGCAGCCACTTCTACTGCATGCTGCAGGACCGCAACGGGCAGATCTGGCTCGGAAGTAAGCCCGACGGGCTCTTCAGGCTGCGCGAGACGGCACCGGGAACATTTCTCATCACTCACTGGAAACCCGCTCCGGGCCGAACGGACCTGACGAGCGGCGAGATCTACGACATGGCGCAGGACCGCTATGGACGACTGTGGATCGCCACACACGGCGGCGGACTCCTCTGCATCAAGGACACAAGGGCCGACAAACCGGCGTTCCTCAGCCGAAGAAACACGCAGGCACTCAACCTCTCCGGGGCCAACCTGAACGTGCTCACCGTCACCCACGATGAACGGCTGCTCTGCGGCAGCGATAACGGACTCTTCGTCACCGACATCCGCACAAAGGACGTCCGACGGATGAAGTTTCACCATCACGACCGCGAAAGCGACCGCGCTAACAGCCTCAGCAGCAATTACATCACCGGAATACTCGAAGATCACCACCACCGCATATTCATCAGTACTGAGTGCGGGGGCATTAACCGCATCCTGTCCGATGACTTGCTGGCATCCCAACTGGCCTTCCGACACTACAACATGGACACCGGATTTCTCTCCGATGTCGCACAGACCATTTTTGAATTCAACGGGCACAAATGGGTGCTGGCACTCAACCAGCTCATCGAGATGGACCATGAATGCGCTAAGCGGCACGGCTACAACTCCTTCTTCAAGCGCGACAAACTGACGTTCTCACCCTGCCGCCCGATCAGACTGCCCGACGGGCGTTGGCTCCTCGGCACGGTCAACGGGGCTTTCATCGTGCGACTCGACAACTTGGGCCGCCAAAGCAACATCCCGCAGATTGCACTCACCGGACTGAAGGTGCAGGGACAGGAGGAGCGATACGACGTCAACGGAAGCGATACCGTTGTCATACGCCCGAAAGAACGCAGTTTCATGCTCAGCTTCGCAGCACTCGACTATTCCGGGACTGACATGATCGACTATGCCTATCAGATCGGCGACAACCAGAAGGCATGGACCTACATCGGCCGCTCCCATTCGATCTCTTTCCCCGACATCAATCCCGGAACCTATATCCTGCGCATCCGGTCGACCAACAGTGAAGGCACATGGGTAGGAAACACGCGGCGCGTGGTGATCATCGTCAAACCCACCTTTTGGGAAACGCCGTGGGCGAAACTCCTTTATATCATCCTCCTGGCTGCCGTTCTGTTCGGCATCATCCACACCATCACGTATATCCGCACCATCAAACAGCAGCAACGCGAGGCACTCGAAAAGTATCTCAAGCTCTTGGACAGCAGCCGACAGAATGCCGAAAATCAACCGCAACAGGCCGAGGTCATCCGGCAGGCTCACCAGAAAGCCGCTGACGACAACTTCATGAAGCGACTGATGAGCTTCATCGAACAGAACATGAGCAACTCGGACCTCACTGTCGAGGAGATTGCTGAGGAACTTGCCATCAGCCAATCAAGCCTCAACCGCAAGATCAAGGATCTTCTGGGCACCACGCCTTCAGACTTTCTCAAGAAAGCACGTATCGAATATGCCTGTGGGCTGCTCAAGAAGGACACCGGAATGAGCATTGCTGAGGTCGCATTTCAGTGTGGCTTCGCCGATCCGAAATACTTCAGCAGATGCTTCAAGACCACCAAGGGAATCAAACCGTCCGACTATCGCGCCAGTATCTGATCCATACGGCGGAATCGGAAGAATGATGAAGGGATGAAAAGATGATAGGGGATGAAGAGATGAAAGGATGATGAA
>ONHE01000165.1 GCA_900317545.1 uncultured Prevotella sp.
AGCTTCGACAGCAAAAGCAGAGGGGTGAAGGAGTATAAGATTATGTGATGACATAAAGTGGCTTTTTTTGATGTCAATTAATTTTAGAAACATACAACAACGTATTCTGAAGGGAGATGTGCGGATACATAATGTCATAATTAATATAATGATGTCAGGAATAATGAAAGCCGCAACTCTTGCATGCTCATTTGTCATGGTTCCAATAACCATAGACTATTTGAATACAGAAAACTACGGAATATGGATGGCAATGACATCTATATTGTATTGGTTTGCATTTTTCGACGTTGGATTAGCCAATGGGATGCGTAACTATTTGTCTGAGGCATTGTCGCTTGGCGATTATGTTAAGGCACGCTCTTATTTCTCCACTGCTATATTTTTACTCTCTGGAATTGCTATGATGATTGGTTGTGCCTCTGTACCAGTTGTGTATCTATGTGATTTCAAGAGCCTTTTTAATACACAAAGTATTGATAGTTCTTTTCTTGCGAATGTCCTTGCAATTGCTATCATCTTTTCTCTGATACAGTTTGTTGTTAAGACTATTGGTGTGGTATATATTGCAATGCAGAAATATGCCATTAATGACTTCATTACTTTCTTGGGTAACTTGACATCCGTCATTGCTATTTTCATTCTCACAAAGACAACAGAAGGCAACCTTTTGTATGTCGTCCTTGCCTTCACGGGACTTCCTGTGTTAATATTCACCCTTGCCTCAATCCCATTGTTGAAGCAATATCCCCAATTAATGCCATCATTAAAGAGTATTGACATCGAGACCGCAAAAAAAGTTATAACCAAAGGCCTCGGATTCTTCATCATTCAAATTACCAGTTGTCTTGTTATTTTCGGCTCTGCTAATATGTTCATTTCATATTTTTGTGGACCAGAACAGGTGACTGTCTATAATGTATCTTACAAGTTGTTCAACATCTTAGTCATAGGCTATACAATTTTAATATCGCCCCTTTGGAATGCCTATACCGATGCTGCCGCACAGGACGACTATAATTGGATACGAAAGATATTCAAGAAATCGTTGAAACTTTGGGCAATCAGTGTTTTAGTGGGGCTTTTGCTGCTGGCGTTGAGTGGATGGTTTTTGCATTTGTGGATTGGTGATAGGGTGCATGTTCCATTTATCCTTTCTGCTTGTATATTGTTGTATGTTTGCATGTTCAATTTTGCTAACTGTACAGCATATCTTTTAAATGGCATGAATAAAATACGCGTCGAAATGATTGTATCTGTAGTCGCTTCTATTCTTTATCTTCTTACTTTCGGTATTTGGGGAGATAAATTAGATGTAAAATATATTGTACTTGCTATGGCTTTATCATATGGAGTGATGGGAATTATATATCTTTATCAAAGCAAACTCATTATCAATAGAAAGGCTAAAGGCATATGGAATTTGTAATCTGTTATTTAACTAAATATGATTATAATAAAGCAAATAAGAAAATATTTAACACGCATACGCTGGATATCTTTATATAGAAATAAAGACATTTTCTATAAACACTATTTCCCAACGAGAGGAAGCCTAGGGTCATGTGGGATAAATTCAATTTTAGAATATCCTATGTTCTTTGATACCCCAGAAAATGTATTTATTGGTGACGATGTCATAATCAGAAGTACAGCTAGAATTGTCAATTCGCCAAAAGAGAAAGTTTTCATCAAACGTTACTCTGTAATAGGGCCAGACTGTATGATAATTTCAAACAGCCATCAAAAAACAGTTGGGCTACCTCAGTTTCTTTCAGGCGTTTCTCATATAAATGATAAGTCAAATGATATAATAATCAATGAGGACGTTTGGATAGGGGCAAAAGTTATTATAATGCCCGGTGCAGAAATAGGACGTGGAAGTATAATTGGCGCTGGGGCTTTGGTTAGCCATTCTGTCCCCCCTTATTCTGTTGTCGCAGGGTCACCTGCTAAAATAATTGGGAAAGTTTTCTGTATGGAGGACATCATAAAACATGAGCAACAACTATATGATATTGGGGATAGAATGAGCAATGACGAAATAGTTGCTCTATTTGCTCTGTATAATTATGCCAACCTCAAAACATTTGGAAACAATAGGACATTAACTGCAGAAGAAGAACAGCTGGTTACATCTTTGAAAAAACAAATGAATTATGTCGGTAATCAATAATTGAATAGATGAGCAACAAGATAAGTGTCATAACCGTCGTTTATAACGATGCCGAGAACATCCGCCAGACAATGGAAAGCTACTTCTCACAAACATGGGAAGAAAAGGAGTATATCGTCATTGACGGCGGCAGCACGGATGGCACAGCCGACATTGTTGCCGAATACGCTGACCAACTGGCTTATTGGTGCAGCGAACCGGACAAAGGGCTCTATGATGCACTGAACAAAGGCATTGAAAAGGCAACGGGCGACTGGATCATCGTGCTCAACAGCGGCGACCGCTTTGCCGACAAACATGCAATAGAGCATGCCATGACACGTTCGAATCCCGACAAAGCTGATATCATCTATGGTGACAGCATAGAACTGCGGGCAGACGGTAGTGAAAGAATCGTCAAAGCCTCCGACAATCCCGATGATCTGGCCAATGGGGTTGTTTACCGTCACGGCTCTTCATTGGTACGTACAGAGGTGCAACGCAAATACCTTTACGACCTCACAAAGGAACCCAAGATACACTATGCGCTTGATTGGGACATGATTTATCGCGTGTTCAGAGCAGGCTACCGTTTCCAGAAGGTGAACGCCCCCATTGAAGCCTACAAAACGGACGGGATGTCCAACCACGTCTTCCGTAATATTTGGTATAACTATCGAATCATATCCAGCTATCGGTTCAATGCCCGAATGTTCTTCATCAGCCTCAAAAAAACGATGATGATGATGTTCGTCCACTCGCCGTTCTACCCTATTCTCAAAGGAATCGGAACAGAATACATGGTCAACGATGTATTGCCGCACATCCCATTCTGGTCATGGCGCAGGGCTTATCTACGATTACTCGGGCTGAAGGTGGGAAAAGGCTCGTTCATTATGAAGCGTACCTATTTCATGTCACCATGGTTAGTCACCGTGGGCAAGCACTCGCACATCAACCGGGGATGTACCATTGATGCACGAGCAGGTATCAACATAGGAGACAATGTATCCATATCGCATGGAGTCAAACTATTTACCGGCAGCCATGATGCGCAGAGTCCTCATTTCAATGCTGTTTTCGCCCCCATCACCATTGATGATTACGCCTGGCTTGGCATCGGCTGCATCGTCTTGAAAGGAGTGCATATCGGCAAGGGGGCCGTTGTTGCGGCAGGTGCCGTCGTAACCAAAGATGTACCGGAATATACCATCGTGGGAGGCATACCGGCCAAAACGATTGGGCAGCGTACTAAGAATCTCAAATACCATTGTATTTGGAACGAACCTCTGACTTAGAATAATAAAGGAACAAGAAATGGAAGAAAAGACAAAAAACATAAAGGAATTTGACGTCATCGCACTCCTCGGGCGCGTGCTCAAAGAGAAAAAGCTGCTGACAGGCTTTATCGGCGTATTTATGATCATGGGTATCATCTATGCCCTAAACAAGCAGAAATCATACACGGCCACCGTCATCCTTGCTCCGGAAGCCACCAGCATGGGTATGTCCCAGAGCCTAAGCGACATTGCCGGCATGGTGGGATTAGACATCGGAGGCGGAGGGAAATCCGTTGATGCCATTTATCCGGAAATCTATCCGGAAGTGTTTGCCTCATCCGATTTTATCACCAAGCTTTTCGATATACAAGTTAAACCTACCGATAGTCTTCGCACAAAGACCTACTATCAGCATCTGAAGACGGATGTAAAGGTCCCGTTTTGGGATAAGCCAAAATACTGGCTGATCGCTTTGTTGGCAAAGAAGGAAGACAAGACAGGCCATAGCGGCAAAGAGCTCGATCCACAGCACCTGACCAAAGAGCAAGATGCCATCTGCAACGTTATCCGCAAAAGCATAGGCTGCCAGCTGAACAAGGGCACCAGTCTCATTACAATCACCGTAACCGACGTTGACCCCCATGTCTCTGCCGCCATCGCCGACACGCTGCAAAACCGCCTACAGGCATACATCACACTATACCGCACTCAGAAAGCCCGCAATGATCTGGCCTATGCCAAGAAACTGAATACCGAAGCCAGAGGCGCCTATGTCAAGGCGCGGCAGATCTATGGAGCCTATGCAGACGCCAACACCGACTTACTGTTAGAATCCTACAAAGCCAAACTGGAGGATCTGGAAAACGAAATGCAACTCAAGTATAACAACTACCAGCAAACCGCTTTGCAGGTCCAGCAGGCACAAGCCAAGGTGCAAGAAAATACACCTGCGTTCACGGTAATCCAGCAAGCAGTCGTCCCCATACAGGCTTCCAGCACGCCCCGCTCCATGATGGTATTGGGATTCATGGTTCTTGGAATTCTCTGCGATGCTGCCTGGGTGTTATTTGTCAGAGACTGGGCTCATAAATTCACCAAGCATAAGAAGAGCGAATGATCAATGCGGTGCCCTATCTTCTGTTGGTAGGCTTATATGGATTTCTCGCTTGCGTACGCCACAATTCCACAAGAGAGCGCACACGCCTCTATGTTGACATAGGGTGCGTGGCCGTTTTCATATTCTTCTTTGGCTTCCGCGGGTTCATCATGTACGACTGGAGCGTCTACTACCCCATGTTCACGAGCCTCCCCGACTTGCATACGCTATTCACCCTTCCACTCAATAAATGGCCGTGGGAAATAGGATTCACCCTTCTGGCCACAACTTGCCACTCCCTGTTTCCCGACTGGAGCTTCTTCGTGTTGATATGCACCTTGGTCAATACTACGCTGCTTGTCCGCTTTCTGAAGCTATACGGCATCAGTCTACCCCTCGGATTGATGATCTACCTGTGCATGAACGGCATCATGATGAGCACTGATCTCATGCGCAACTCCATCACGATCCTCATCTTAGCCAATGCCCTTCCTTATCTGAGAGAACGCCGTCCACTACCCTATGTTGCCTTATGCCTCACAAGCGCACTGTTCCACAATTCAGGATGGGCATTCCTACCTCTTTACTTTTTCCTCCACCGGCGCATCAACAAGTGGCTACTCTTCGGCATCTTCATCGTGGCCTGCGGAGTATATGCTTTCCATATCTCGATCTTCAAGGGCTTAGTCATCCTCTTTTCCGATTACTTGGGCGATTATGCAAAATGGTATCTGAATGTCTATACGAAGATGGACCAACAGGCAACCATCATCAGCATCGGATTCTTGGAGCGTCTCTTCACGGGCATCATCACTTTCCTCTATATCGACAAGTTGCGCAGCCTGCGGCCTGACAGTGACATCTTCATCAACAGCCTCTATCTCTGCCTCTACCTGTTCTTGTTTTTCAGCGAGTTCCGCACCATCGGCTTGCGAACATCCATCCTGTTTTCGGTCGGCTACTGGGTTATCTGGATCGACCTCATCCGCTGCTTCTATTATCAGAACAACCGTCATCTCTACATCGCGTTCGTTGCTGTCTACTGCCTGCTGAAGACTTACAGCAGCAACACCGATGCCGTCAACAGATACGAGAATATTCTCTTTGGCAGCATGAACTATAACGAAAGGCTCATCTATTTCCGACAACACTTCAACGACTCCAAATAAATGAACAGGCTAAAGATTCTATACGTCAATTATATGCTGCAGCCGGGGCATATCAACTTTGACCAAATCCAGGTCTCCGCCTTGCTTTCGGAAGGGCACGACGTGCAGCTCGTCATGCATCGGGACATTGCCCGGAAGCTCCAGTTCGCATCGGATCGATACGCGTTAATTCTGCCCCGCTGGTTCGCTTCCGATACCAAGAGCCCGCTTCAGAACAGGTTTTTCTTCCTCCTTACGCTGCTCTACATCAAGCTAAAGATTGATTTCAGGCAATATGACCAGGTGATTGTCTCCAATACGGACGAGATCACGCTGGGGCTCATTCCGCTCTGCAGGCACATGGGTCTCATCTGCCACGCCAATGCCGGCAATTTCTGGTCGAAGGTGAAAAGTCACTTCCTGCACCGACTGGCCCGGCATAACTTCTTCATCGTGTTCAATAGCAGGATGCAAAAGCCGTTTCTTGAGCATGGCATCACGGATGTTTTCATCCTTTCTCATGGTTGTCCGCCACCCTTTAGGCCCACTCCCGGCATCAAACTCCCTACCGACTGCAGCGGATACGACATGGTTATCTTCCACCCGTCAATGAACCCCGACCCGCGATTCATCAACGAACTCATCACCGACAGGCCACTCCTCCAGCTCTTGGAAGAGAAGAACATCCTGCTGATCACACACCACGCAACGGCATTGCCTCCCAGCAGGCACATCTTCAACATCACGCAGTATCTGCCCAAGGAGCAATACCAGCAGCTGTTTGTACGGGCAGACATCATCCTGACTGCCTACCCGGAATCTTTCAGCTACCAAGTGAGTGGCGTCAGCTACGAATGCGTGGCCAATGGCAAGAAGATGCTCATCAGGCAGAATCCGTCATTAGCCTATTGCAAGGACTTCTTCAACTACGACCCTTTCTTCTCCAACGTGCAGGATCTGTGTCAGAAAATCCTTTTCCTCTATGCCCATGCGGAGGCGAAATGCACGCAGACAGGGCCCGATCTGGTTCCTGACTACAGTGAAATCCTGCAACATGAAACCGGAAAACGAGGTCCGGCTTGCCGACAGGAGACACACCCGCATGTTCCGGATCGACAAACGGGCTCATCTCATACAACCAAGTAAATCGCTAACATACATACCATGCTCGTATCAGTCATCATCCCCACCTATCAGCCAGGGCAGTATCTGTTCCAATGCATCCAATCAATCACAGCGCAAACCCTCGACCCCGAAGCGTTTGAAATCATCATTGTGCTCAACGGCTGCAATGAACCCTACCGCAGCCAGATCATGACTCACCTGAAAAAGAATGAGAGATGGAACACAATGTTGCTCCAGACCGACGAGCCGGGAGTCTCGAATGCACGCAACAGAGGATTGGATGCGGCATCGGGCGAGTATATCTGCTTCATTGATGATGACGACTGGATCAGCCCAAACTTTCTCTCGAACCTGACCGACACGGCACATGGGGCAGACATCGTCGAAGCAAACGTGAAACAGATCAATGACTATACGCATTTGCAGACACCCCATTTCCTCACAGCGGCATACGACAGAAACCGAACTAAAAGCAATCCAAGACTTTGGGACCAGCGCAGTTTCCTGTCCAATGCCTGCTGTAAAATCATCCACAAACGAGCCATCGCCGACGACCGCTTTGCCCCCCAATTCCCATTAGGCGAAGACTCCCTGTTCATGTTTCTGATCTCACGCCGCATCCGAAC
This sequence comes from uncultured Prevotella sp., assembly GCA_900317545.1. Classification (GTDB taxonomy): domain Bacteria; phylum Bacteroidota; class Bacteroidia; order Bacteroidales; family Bacteroidaceae; genus Prevotella. Next base: position 7,431 of record ONHE01000165.1, read on the forward strand.
GATTCGAATAGCTTCGCCGGATACCATCTATTACGTCCGCCAACATCCCGATTCTGCCTCACGCTCGGGCATCCGCTATCGGAAAAAAGCCCAGCTGCTGCTGCAACTCACCGCGGCCTATATCCGCATATGGATCAGGCGGCCGGGACAATACAATTTTGTCTTCTTCCTCACACGCATCGCCGCAACCCTGCAAAAGCTCTTCATCCGGAACTACAGATAACCACTCTTGATCATTTTGCAAAACAGAAGAAACCACCGGAAATACATCCCGTCTTCCTACAGGATACCTCTCGCCGGACGAGAGCATATCTCCGGGCAGGCAAAAGATAGCAAATGGAGCCTCCGAAGCATAACTGCGGTCAAGCAGACAATCACCTGCCCTGCTCCGAACAGCGCAATCCACTTGGCTGATCCCTATTCCCAGCAAATGGCAGACACTCGCTCCCGACCCGCTACGGTCGGCTATCCGGCATCCGGCCTGCCCTGCATCCCCACAAAAATATCCCTTCCTGAATAATAAAGACTTCCCATGAACGTTAAAGAGATATGGACAAGATAATCGTATCAATCATTACGACTACCTACAACTCGGCGCAAACCATCGCCCAGACCATCCAGTCCGTGTTGGACCAGAGCTACAAAGAGATCGACTACTGGATTATTGATGGCCGCTCGCAGGACAACACGGTATCCATTGCACAGCAGTTCTTGCCGGCTTTCAACGGTCGGATGCACATTCTGTCAGAGCCCGACCGTGGTCTCTACGATGCCATGAACAAGGGCATCAGCCACTGTACGGGAGACGTCATAGGTATCTTAAACTCTGACGACTTCTTCACTTCGAACGATGTCATTGAGCGAATGGTCAACGCGTTCGACGACGATATCGACGCCGTCTATGGCGACATACACTTCGTCAAGAATAAGAATCTGAATAAATGTGTCAGATATTATTCCGGGAGAATTTTCAGGCCCTCATTAGTGAAGTACGGTTTCATCGCACCCCATCCCTCTTTCTACATCCGCAAGGCTGTCATAGAGAAATATGGCGCTTATGACATTCGTTATAAAATATCGGCAGATTTCGAACTCATCGCCCGACTCTGCTATAAGCATCGGATCCGAACGCGCTATCTCCATCTTGACTTCGTCACCATGCGCATTGGCGGCGCCAGCACCAAGAATTATCAAGCCCGGCTGTTGGGAACAGAGGAAGATCTCATGGCTTGCAAGCGGCTGGGAATCAAGACCAATCGATACAAGATATTTCTAAAATACGCTATTAAAATCAGCGAATCCATCTTGATCCGTCACTGATTCATTCTGCCAGCAGAAAGTGACATTTCATCAGCCATCGAGCGGCGGACCAACATGATTCGTTCCATAAACGAACAAAAATGTACGCATCCGTAACAATCAGCCATCCCATAAACATTCACGCGCCTCGGAAAAGTCATAAAAGTCAGATCTCCATGCAATATTGAGCCGGTCGCTACGTTTTAAAGAAAAACAGTGTATGATATTTACCTTAGATATCGGGTATATACAGGAAGATATGGCATTAGACGGCAAATATGTTTTTGATGGAATGAACGAGTTTGAAAGAAACTTCAAACGAATGATTGATTTCTTCGCAGCCTGCGTTTGTATCGTCATTTTCTCGCCCCTTTTCCTCTTCTGCTACATTGCCGTAAGACGTGAAGAC
>ONHE01000167.1 GCA_900317545.1 uncultured Prevotella sp.
ACGCCGCGGATGCGGATCGTCGGAGTCGTGCCCGGCTGGCCGGAAGCGGTGTTGATCTGCACACCTGCAGCTTTTCCTTTCAACGCGTCTACCGCGTTGGTAACCTGCACTTTGCCTATTTCACCTGATCCCACAACCGCCGCAGAACCTGTGAAGGATGATTTCTTCTGTGTACCGTAGGCGATGACCATCACTTCGTCCAAAGAGCGGTTGTCAGGCTCGAGGACAATCTTCATGTTAGCTTTGGCCTTTAGTGTCTGCGTCCTCATACCGATGTATGAGATCTCTAACGTAGAACCGTTAGGTACAGATAGCGAGAAGTGCCCGTTCGTATCGGAAATCGTACCGGTATTGGTACCGACCACCTTTACGGAGGCTCCGATCACTGGTTCACCATCCTCGCCGGAGGTGATGGTTCCTGTGACTTGGGTCTGTGCCAGTGCCATTCCTATCGAAAGGAACAGGCAGGCAAGAATCATTGTTAGTCTTTTTTCCATAAAATCTCTCTAAAAAGTTATTAATACAATGTAAAAATCCTCTTCTAAATCCATGTATCGGAGCCTTGGTTATCCTTTAAAACGACTCCAGATGTGACGTTTCGCAACATCATTGTCATCCCCATCGGCAGTAAAAAAACGATCTTTAAAAATCTTGATCATTTTTTGGAAAGGCTGATTAATACAAAATTAATGTATTTTTGTTAACTCAACAAAATATATTGCCAGAATTATACGTATTTAAACATTTATTAACTTAATAGTTCTCAATATTTTTGACTTTCTTATCATTTTGCTTTTGATATGCTTCATTTTGTTAGTTACGGATCGAAAGTTCATGCCTTTTGTTCATCCGTGACAGCTCTGCTCCGCCTGTCTTTCATGTTTGTCGGCAAGATCGGTGTAGTCAACTTGGGCGGAGGGGGTCGTCAGGGGCATGTGGAGAGGTGGGCGCGGAAGTGGAATACGGACCTGTGTCCTGTCCTATATATATAATAAGGTGTAACGGAAAAACGGTCCGGCTCAGTGGTTGATCGGATAGGGGCAGTGGAGATGAAGCATGAGGATCGGAGACACGGTGTCTGCGGCACGGTCAGACGTGCAGCATCTGCAGGTCGAGTTTCTTGCCTAATCGGCTCTTGGTGGATCTGAGGGCCTGTTCCGAGCAACAGAAGGCGCGGGCCTTGTCGGCATCCGTCTTTCCGTTGCGTTCCATCAGGCAGAAGAAGGCTTCCTTCGGCGTAAGCGCATAGTCGGGATTTTCGAGGATGAAAGCCAGTTCGCGGTCTATGGATCGCATCACTTCGGTCATGGCGCGTTGTTCTTTTTTGCCATATTGGCTGATGTTGTCGTCGTGCAGGATGGCGTAGATGACGTCGATGCCGAGCTTTGTCTCTGCTACGGATTCGTAAAGCGCCTCAGCGTGCAACTGTGTGGGCAGCCGTCGTTTGAGGGCTTCGATCTCGGCGAGCTGTGTGTCCGCCTGTTGCTTAAGCTGCTCGATCGTCGTGTTGTTGGCGCGTAAGGCTTCTGCGGTCTCGCTCTTCATGCGGGCGATTCGATCCTGGTAGTCGTGGAAAAGCGTACGTGTGCGTCTCTGATAAGCCACGGTGAGGATCAGCATGAGGATGAGCAGCGCGGCGATGGCAGCCGTGAGCCCAAGCCGCTGCTCGGCATGCGTGCGTTCCGAGACCTCCTGGTCATAGCGTGTCTGGATCTTCACGATCTCCAGGTCCCGGCTTGCGGCATGGAGCGAGTCGGCCAATGCGCGCAGCGTCTGTTCCGTGTGCAATGCCTCCTCATAGTGTCCCTGCCGCTCGAGAATGCCGCTTTGAATGAGCAGGCGGTTGTAACGGAAGGTGGCATCGTCGCCGGCGGGCATCACGCCTATGAGCATCTGGGCCTGTTCGTAGCGTCCCTGCCGGATGTAGATCTGCCCGAGGAGCGAAAGTGCATTGCCCAATGCCGACGAGTCCTGTGCCGCCATTGCCGCGCGGTAGGCATGCCGCTCGGCCTCGGGAAGCGAGTCATGCAGCATCTCATACCATGCCACGTTTTTCAGGATGACCGACTGCTGGCCCTTGTCCACCTGGTCAAAGAAGCGGGCTGCACGCAGGTTGACGCGCCAGGCACTGTCGTTGAGGTTCAGATTGAACAGCGTATTGGCCTGGTTGATGAGCACGTCGACCACGTATTCCGGCTTGCCGTATTCCTCGGCGTACGCCAGTGCACGCTGCTGATAGTGCAACGCCAATTCGGCGGCGCCGCCTGTCTCGTTGATCCATCCGAGGTATTGGCACACCTGATAGCCCAACTTGGCGTTGCTGACGGCCGGCAAGAGCTTCTCGGCCTTCTTCAGTGAGAGGAGGGCCGCAGGCAGGTCGTGCCGGTCGATGTGGTAGACACTGCTGTCGAGCAGCGTCTTCACGGTCTGTTCCGTATCGTCGTCCGGCAGGAACCTGCCCTCTCGCCCGCATCCTGAAAACAGGAGCGTGAGCGCCATGAAAGCCATCAGCAGTTTCTTCTTCATATTGCAAAAATAGGAAAGATTTGTGAATGGGGCAAGGAAACGGAGCATATCGTTCATCAGAAATGAGAATTGTGGAATGTTGCACGACGGTCTGTGGATGGGTGATCAATGAGAAATGGAGTGCGGGGACGACGAAGGAGACCTTGCGGGCGGATACGCTGATCCGCCCGCAAGGAGGATTTGACCCATGACAAATGAACGTCCGGAACGCACAGAATGATCCTGTCAAGGCCGTATGACCATCATCCTCAACCTCCATAAAATTCATGTCAACGGCACATAGAAATCATGCGGATTTCACGGATGAATCTGATGCGCCGCGCAGAGCTATGCTCCGGGCCGCCCGGAGCATAGCTTTAGGCGGCCCGGAGCTATGCTTTAGGCGGCCCGGAGGATAGCTCCGCCAACGCGTTGATTATCAAGTCGTTGTAGGGGAGGATCGGCGTATCCGCCCGCAATCAACCCAATGGGATACGAACATGGTACGAACGCCCGCCCGCATTTTGCCATCCGCAACCGACATTCATGATCAACGTGCTGTTTGCCGGTTGCATTCGCCCCTTGCGGGCGAATACTTCGGTTCGCCCCTACAGCCTTCCCCGGCCCCTCCAATCTGAGGTCCGGAGCCACTTGAATGATTGGCCGAAATGGTGGTATGAATACGACGGAATTGGGAAGCGGACTTTCGTCCTGTGTCAAATTGACATGATGTTTGTCAATATGACGCATCTTTTTCGGTTGGTATGCTTCTTGCAAAGGGTATAGTGGATCCGCAAGGGTCCGGAACAAATGAAATGTAAAGGTTTAACAAAATAAATAGGAGGACTTGATTATGTTACCAATTTTGCACAGAAGTACATGGTTACCTGATGTATTCGATGATTTTTTCAATACGGATTTCATGCCGCGGGCTAACGCTACTGCACCAGCGATCAACGTAATAGACAAAGGCACGGCCTACGTTGTGGAACTCGCCGCACCGGGCTTGAAGAAGGAGGACTTTCAGGTACACATCAATGGCGACGGGAATCTGTCGATCAAGATGGAGCAGAAACATGAAAACAAGGATGAAGACCATAAGGGTCATTATCTGAGGCGTGAGTTCAGCTACACCAAGTATGAGCAGACGCTCCTCTTGCCTGATGATGTTCAGAAGGATAAAATCAGCGCGAAGGTTGAGAACGGCGTGCTTTACGTCGAGCTTCCGAAGGCCGAAGATCCCAAGACACAGGTTCAGCGCCGCATTGAAGTGGGATAAGCGGCGGATGAAGACCGTCGATCACAGACTCCGTATCCATACGTGGATGCGGAGTTTTTTTGTGTTTTGACGTGACCTGAAAGAACATGGGAAGATCGATCTTCGGCTCTCCGCTATCCCTGAACGGTTGTGTCAAAACCGCCTGACGGGAAATCTTATCCTCTTGGTAATCAGTTCTTTCCCCCTATGCGCGTGTGTCAATGACGAAGGGGGTGTTGCATTTGTCTTACCGGCGTCGTATCTTTGCCTTACCAATACGCAAATTTGTAAAGCGCGGTCTGCCGCCTGCCCTCTTCATCTTCCTGGCCTTCGGTGGCCGCGCTTTCATCCCGGACATTCACCAAACGGATCAAGATATGCAACGAATCATCCTTCTCCTCCTCGCCGTATGGGCCCTGACGCTGCCCTGCCCGTCACAGACCGAACCGCCGAAGCAGCCACGCGCCGTCTTCGCAGATCCCGCCGAGACCATGCCCCAGTATCCCGGCGGCACGAAGGCGCTGTTTGCCTTCATCGGCCGAAACCTGCGCTATCCGCCCGAGATGATGGAGACAGATGTTCAGGGACGCGTCGTCGTCTCGTTCGTCGTCACCAAGTCGGGACGCTGCAAGGACTTCAAGGTCATCCGATCCTTGGATCCCTGGTTTGATCGCGAGGCCCTCCGCGTGCTCCGCAAGATGCCCCGCTGGAAGCCGGGCACGCGCAACGGCAGGCCTGTCCGCATGAAATACGTCGTCCCCGTGATGTTTCGGCTTCAGTGATTTAACCGCTTTTATGCTTCCAGATTTTGCAGATCGTCGGAAAAGCCGTATCTTTGCAGCTCAGAATCAACAGTTTATTAAATAGGTATAAGTTATGGCAAAGAAAGCTTTATTGATGATTCTCGACGGATGGGGAATCGGTAAGCACGGTGAGGGAGATGTGATTTTCAACACCCCGACACCCTACTTGGATTATCTCAACGCCGTTTCGGCCCATTCTCAGTTGATGGCCAGCGGTGAGGATGTGGGCTTGCCTGACGGACAGATGGGCAACTCGGAGGTGGGACACCTCAACATCGGAGCCGGCAGAATTGTCTATCAGGATCTCGTCAAGATCAACAGGGCCTGCAAGAATGGCTCTATCCTGCAGAACAAAGAAGTCATTTCTGCTTACGAATATGCACAGAAGACCGGCAAGAAGCTGCATCTCATGGGACTGACCAGTGACGGCGGCGTGCACTCTTCATTGGACCATCTCTTCAAGTTGATAGAAATCGGCAAGGAATACGGATTGCGCAGCACCTTCGTCCACTGCTTCATGGACGGTCGTGACACCGACCCCAAGAGCGGCGCAGGATTCATCCGCGACGTGCAGAAGGCCTGCGACGCCAACGGAGCGCACATCGCAAGCATCGTCGGACGATTCTATGCCATGGACCGCGACAAGCGTTGGAACCGTGTCAAGGAAGCCTACGACCTGCTCGTCGAGGGCAAGGGCAAGCAGGCGGACGACATGGTCAGGGCCATGGAGGAAAGCTATGCCGAGGGCGTCACCGATGAGTTTATCAAGCCTATCCACAATGCGACGGTCGACGGGACCATCTCCGAAGGCGACGTCGTCATCTTCTTCAACTTCCGCAACGACCGCGCCAAGGAGCTGACCACCGTCCTCACCCAGCAGGATATGGCCGAGGAAGGCATGCACACGGTCAAGGACCTGCAGTTCTATTGCATGACTCCCTACGATGCCAACTTCAAGAACGTGCACGTGCTCTTCCCCAAGGAGAACGTAGAGGACACGCTCGGCGAATATCTCTCTAAGCTCGGCAAGCGCCAGCTGCACACCGCCGAGACGGAGAAATATGCCCACGTGACCTTCTTCTTCAACGGCGGGCGCGAGGAGCCCTTCGCAGGCGAAGACCGAATTCTCGTTCCTTCGCCCAAGGTGGCTACCTACGACCTGAAGCCCGAGATGAGTGCCTATGAGGTGAAGGACAAACTCGTCGGTGCCATCAACACGCAGGAGTACGACTTCATCGTTGTCAACTTTGCCAATGGCGACATGGTCGGTCACACCGGAGTCTATCATGCCATCGCCAAGGCCGTGTGGGCCGTAGACCATTGTGTGCACGATGTCATCGAGGCAGCCAAGGCCAACGGCTACGAGGCCATCATTATCGCCGACCATGGCAATGCGGACAACGCCGTCAACCCTGACGGATCACCCAACACCGCACACTCGCTGAACCCCGTACCGTTTATCTACGTGACCGACAACAACAGTGCGACAGTCCGCAACGGGCGCCTCGCCGACGTGGCTCCATCCATCCTTCACATCATGGGATTGGAGCAGCCGGCCGACATGACGGGCGAAAACCTCATTGAGGATCATTGTTAAGGATCTGTCAGAAGGATACTTCGGATCATGGACGTGAAGATTGAAAACAGTTGGAAGGAGCGTCTCGGCGCGGAGTTTGACAAGCAATACTTCGTCGATCTGACACGGTTGGTGCGCGAGGAGTATCTCCGTCATCCGTGCTACCCGCCCGGACGCCTCATCTTCAATGCCTTTCAGCTCTGTCCGTTCGACAGGGTCAAGGTGGTCATCATCGGTCAGGATCCCTACCATGAGCCCGGTCAGGCGATGGGACTGAGTTTCTCTGTCCCCGAGGGTGTGCCCGCGCCACCGTCACTCATCAACATTTTCAAGGAGATCGAGATGGATCTCGGCATCCCCGTACCGTCAAGCGGTGACCTGACGAGATGGGCTGAGCAGGGCGTGCTGCTGCTCAACGCGACGCTCACCGTGCGTGCCCATCAGGCCAACAGTCATCAGCAGTTGGGGTGGGGGACGTTCACCGACGCGGCTATCCGCGCGCTCAACGAAGGCCGGGATCATCTGGTCTACCTGCTTTGGGGCGGTTTTGCCCGAAGCAAGAAATATCTCATCGACACGAGCCGTAACCTGGTGCTCGAGTCGGTGCATCCTTCTCCATTGTCCGCCAACCGCGGAGGATGGTTCGGCAATCATCAGTTCTCGCGCTGCAATGCCTATTTGGAACAGCACGGGATAGAACCTGTCAAGTGGTAAGCAATGGGACAGGAACTGCACATTCTTCAGGTGGGAGACGTATTGGTCTCTCCCGATATCTTCACCGTCAAGTTCTGCTGCGACCTTGAGGCCTGCCACGGCGCCTGCTGCATTGAAGGCGACGCCGGAGCGCCGGTGACCATGGACGAGGTAGCAGCCATCGAGGCGGCGCTCGACACCGTCTGGCCGATGCTGTCGGCATCGGCGCAGGCCGTCATCGACCGTCAGGGCGTGGCCTATGTGGATCGTGAGGGTGACATGGTGACGAGCATCGTGGGCGGCAAAGACTGCGTCTTCACCTGTCATGAAGGCTCGACGTGCCTCTGCGCCATTGAGAAAGCCTGTGGCGAGGGGCGATGCCGATTCTGCAAACCGGTCTCGTGCGCCCTCTATCCGATCCGCGAGAAGCGGTTCGGCGACCGTCTCACGGGGCTCAACTATCATCGATGGAAGATCTGCGAGCCTGCCCTCCGACGCGGAGAGGAACGGGATCTGCCGCTCTATGTCTTTCTGAAAGATCCGCTCATCCGTCGGTTCGGAACGCAGTGGTATGCCGAACTCTGTGCCGTAGCTGACGAACTGAAAGCAGAAGGTCTGCTTTAGGACCGGCGGTATTTGGAAGGCGACACGCCTACATGTTCCTTAAAGTATTTTCCGAGGAAGCTTTGGTTCGGAAAGTGCATCTGATTTGTGATTTCCTTGATGCTTTTGTCGGTGTTGCGCAAGAGTACCCGCAGTTCGAGCGTGACATAATAATCAATCCACCCGTTGGGCGTCTGATGGCTGACCATCTTCACGGTCTCGGCTAAATATTTAGCTGACAGGCCCAACTGATCAGCATACCAGCCGACGCGCCGCTCCTTGCGGAAGTGCTTCTCCACTAATTTGATGAACGAAGCGAAGATGGATTCGGCCCGCGTCTGTTTCTTGTCGTTGAGGCCCTGGATGCGATAGATGGCGTTGCTGATGTCATAGATCATCGTCATCACCAGCGAACGCACGGTGTCCTTGAGAAAATGGTGATCGCGTTGTTCAACCTTTTGCTTGAGCGCATTGAAGTAGTCCAAGATCGTGACGACTTCCTTCGGGGTGAGGGTGAAGACGGGATGCGTGCGTGAGAAAATGAAGAGGGAAGCCAATTCATGTACGCCCTGGATGATCTCACTGAAGAATTCGTAGCTGATCACAATCGCAATGCCGCTGCAGTCGGGGCTGGTGTGGTAGTGATCGGTGATCTGTCCCTCGTGCATGAGCATGATGTCGTTGGGATGAACGGTGACCCCGACGGTGTCAAGGCTGTAGCTCACCTCGCCTTTTAGGCACAGCGCGAGGAGCAGGCAATTCATCCTGCGCGGTTCTTTAGGCATAGGCACGTCGGCAATTTCATCGAAGAGAATGATGCTGTCGCCTATAAAACTGCCGTCATAGACTTTCTTAATAGACTCGATTGAAACTACGTTGAGCGATTGAAGATCCATTTTCTTGTTAACTTTGTTTGCAAATATACGGATTATTGTTGGAGAAAGCTCTCTGCTTGACATCTTTTTGAGTGTTGATTGTGGAAAGGCGAAACTCAGTGGGTGTGGTTTCAACGATCTTTTTGAAGCATTTGCAGAAATACTTCGGGTCGGCAAAACCACATTGGTAGGATATCTCCGATATGGTAAGTGATGAGGTTCGAAGCAGTTGACAGGCCCGCTCAATGCGATGGTTCAGGATGAAAGTGATGGGCGAACAGTTGAAAATGCTCTTCATACGGGCATAGAGCAGCGTCCGACTGACTCCCATTTCCTGGGCAAAATCTTTCACGCAGAGATCAGGGCTATTCAAGTTGGATTTGACAAAAGCTCTTGCCCGATCGGCGAAGATCCGATCTTGATCATTGGACAGCTCCTTTTCTGGCTTGATGCCGGTGATATTTTCGTGGATAGAGAGCATGTCACGCAGATGAATTCTCATGATTTCCATCTTCTCGTTGGTCGTGAGCCGGATGTCTTTAATCTCTTTCTGCAGATGGCGAATATAATTGGTGACGTTATAACTAAGGATCAGTGCCGCGGCGAGAAGCACGCTGTAGAGAATCCGTGCCCAAATAGTTTCATTGAAATATGGTCGGCGGTTGATGGTAACGGTAGTCTCATTGTTGACCCATACGCCGTCGCCATTGGTCGACTTCACGGTGAACCGACGTGTCCCGGATGGCAAGTTGGCATAATTGATCTCGTGTTCGGTGGTGTAATGCCATTCCTTGTCAATGCCCTCCATACGATAAGCGTAAAGGATTGATTCGTTTCTGTTGAAGTCAATAGCTGTAAATCCGATCCGGAGATTTCGCTCTTCGGGCCGAAGCTCCACCTTGTCAGGTACGCTGAGGCGTATTTTGGGAACGAAAGAACTCTTGTGTATACTGTCTGGATTGAAATGGAGAATGCCACACGTAGTACCCATGACGAGATCGCCATTGGTAAGCAGAAGCGGCGAAGCCTCAGTGAAGCGGATGTCGTTGCGGAAGAAGCCATTCGTGTAACGCGTAATTACACCTCGACGAATGCTACAGAGTGCATTCTCGGAGACGACCCAGAGCGTACCTTGACAGTCGTTGATGATAGCAAGATTATCGTCCGACAGCATCCCGCTTTCTATGTTCTGATGGCGGAAGCGTATGTCGGAAGAGAGAAGATTGCCGCCTACCGCTTGATTAAGCCCCCCGCCATAGGTGGCCACATAGATGGCACCGTCGCGAGCGGTACAGATAGAACGGACATTGTCGTTGCTTAGTGACGTCGCCTTGTAGGGATTACGCACGTTGAGAAAGAATCTCATCTTCCTCAAGGGATCGCTGAGGCGGCACGTATAGATTCCGCTTGACGTGCCGATCATGAGGACATCCCTTCGGACAACTGCCATACAACGGATGGAAGTGGCTGCTCTCGGAAAGGCTCCTGGCGTATTTCCAGAATGGAGGAAACGGATACGCCCGTTGCTTTGGTCAACTAAATTCAGCCCGGCATCAAAGGTTCCCACCCACAAACGGTGTCGATAATCCTCGATGAGTGAGTAGACTGACATTCCACTGATTGAATGCGGATCGTTCGCACAATGCCTGAAGTGGTGAACGAGCCAGCCTCCCGCCTGTGGAGTTAAGAGATACAATCCCTTGTACTTGGTGCCCAACCAGATATAGCCGTTGTGATCCTGCTGAATGACGTAGACATTTGCACCGAAAGAAATGCGTTTTTCACTGTAAGAGCCGTCTACTGTCAAGTAACGGATGTGGCTTCCATCGGCATCGGTCACCATCACATGCCCGTTCTTGTCACAAATCCATATGCGTCCGTTACGGTCAGCGTACAGACCGCGAATTTCCTCTTCTCTGCCGTCCCCGAATTTTCGGGGACCAATAAGCGGCCGTCGGAAAGTGAGTCGGTCAAGTCCTAAGTTGGAGGAAACCCATATCCCTTGCTGCCGGTCAATCATACGAATGTGGAAATCAATGCCTGCATAGCGCTCAATGGCACTCACCCGGTCGCGGACAGCATCTGTTGAATTTGTCAATTTCCTTCGTTTATAATGATGGGAATACCTGCTGAACGCCAGAGTGCGTTTGTTAAATAGATAGCACTTGTTTCCGGCCCAGCAAAGGATGAAGCCCCTTCCCGTATCCTGGACCTGATCGATCCGGCTCGTCCCTAAAGGAATGCCATCACCGGGGCGAGCCTTAAATGTGTGGAAACGATAACCATCGTACATCTTCAAGCCATCCCATGACGCTATCCAGACTAATCCATCGCGATCCTGAATGATGTGTCCGATCTGACATTCGTTCAATCCGTCTTTTTCATCAAAATGAGTAATGGTGTAGTCTTCAGCCCGGAGCTGAGCCGTGATCATGAGGATGAGGAGAGTGGTTGCCAGACGTTTCATGGAAAGATGTATTTCACAGACAAAAATAAACAAAAATGTGGAGAAATCGAAAGGAATGTACGTTTTTCCAATTGATAAGAACGATTTTCCACTCCCGCTTGTTCCGTTCGTGTTAATTTTGCAATCAAACTAATCGAAAAACCTATGAAACAAATTTCAATGATAGTCACGTTCTTTCTGTTGGCGGTGTCGGCAATGGCTTCCGAAGGCCTAAACCTTTGGTATAATACACCGGCCCCGAGCTGGAATGTGGCATTGCCTCTTGGCAACGGACGTATTGCCGCCATGGTCTATGGCAATCCAATCCATGAAGAATTCCAGTTGAATGAGGAGACTATATCTAAGGGATCTCCTTATACTAATTATAATAAGGAGGCACTGAAATACCTTCAGCAGGTGCGAGACTTGGTGTTTGCCAACCGCAGTGACTCCGCCCAGAAGGTGGCCGATGCGCATATGATCTCGGCAAAGGAATGGGGACGTGGCGGTGCTTATCAGACAGCGGGCAGCCTACATCTCCATTTCATAAATCATCGGCATTATTCCAGTTTTCGGAGGACACTTTCTTTAGATAGTGCTTTGTCCACAGTGACCTACCGGGAGGATGGCGTCACATTCAAGGAGGAGAGTTTTACTTCGTTCACCGACCAGTTGCTGGTGATCCGCTTGACGGCTTCGAGGAAAGGAAAAATACACTTTGACGCCTCGTTTTCTTATCCAGAGCAGTTTGTCAAAATCTCTGCGGTCGGGAAGGAACTGACCATGAACGGCACTACTCAGGATGCGGCACCATGTGTGCCGGGGCGAGTGAACTTTTTGGTGAAGGCACGCATTGTAAACGAAGGCGGCCGCATTTTAGCTGACAGTCAGCAATTGAAGATACGGGGAGCCAATAGTGTAACCATTTTTGTATCTATGGCGACCAACTTCGTCAACTATCAGGATCTCTCGGCCAACCCAGTCCATCTCGTAGATAATTATCTGCAACATGTCAGGTGCTATGAGCAGATGAAGGCATCACATGTCGCTTATTACAGAAAACAATTCTGTCGGGTTAGCCTCGACCTTGGAAAGGACTGCTTTGCAGACCTATCTACAGAAGAAAGACTGCGCCTATTCAATAGCCATATTGACAATTATTTCGCTGCCCTTTATTTTCAATTCGGTCGCTATCTACTTATCTGCACCTCGCAGCCGGGGTGTCAACCGGCCAACTTACAGGGCAAATGGAATGACAAGTTGAAACCTGCATGGATGTGCCGTTATACGATCAACATCAATACAGAGATGAACTACTGGCCTGCCGAGATTACTAATCTGAGTGAACTCTCCATGCCTCTGTTCAAAATGATAGACGAGTTGACCAAAGTGGGTGGCCGAACGGCTCGTGAGATGTATGGCTGTCGTGGATGGGTCCTGCATCACAATACGGATCTTTGGCGCATGACAGGTGCTGTGGACTATGCATACAGTGGTCTTTGGCCCACTTCAAATGCTTGGTTCTGTCAGCATTTGTGGAATCATTATCTTTATTCCGGAGACCGCGCATTTCTGAAAAAGATTTACCCCATTATGAAAGGAGCTGCGGAATTTTTCATCGATTTCATGATCACAGATCCACGCAACGGCTACAAGGTAGTGTGTCCGTCAGTATCTCCGGAGAATGCTCCTAATATAAAACCTCGTTCCAATGTCTTCGCCGGCATCACTATGGATAATGAACTTGTGAGTGACTTGCTTACGCATACGGCCATGGCGGCAGGTTTGTTAGGCAGAGATGCGATGTTCGCTGACACACTTTTAACGCTTCGAAGCCAGATGATCCCCTTGCGTATTGGTCGCTATGGACAACTTCAGGAATGGCAGAACGATTGGGATAATCCCTCTGACCACCATCGACATATATCACATTTATGGGCCCTATATCCCGGTACTGAGATTTCACCTTATCGTACTCCTCAGGCTTTTGATGCCGTCCGTACTTCGCTCATGCAGCGGGGTGATCCGTCGACCGGATGGAGCATGGGTTGGAAAGTCTGCCAATGGGCTCGTTGCTTGGATGGTAACCATGCCTATAAACTTATCTGCAATCAGCTGACAATGGTGCCAGACACGATCCAAACGGGGCAGAATGGTGGCACCTATCCTAACCTTTTCGATGCTCATCCGCCGTTTCAAATCGACGGAAATTTCGGCTGTACTGCAGGTATTGCAGAAATGCTACTCCAGAGCCAGGATGGTTTCGTACATCTATTGCCTGCTCTTCCAGATGCCTGGAAGGAAGGCAGTGTGAAGGGGTTGCGTGCCATAGGTGGCTTTGTGGTGGAGAGAATGAACTGGAAAGACGGCAAATTGGTAAGTGCCACAATCCGTTCGACTCGTGGAGGAAATCTTCGCGTGGGTGCTAGAATGGAGCTTTCGGCCGACCATGCAATTACGCCGGCTATCGGAGACAATCCAAATCGTCTCTTTGACGTCTACAGCATGCCCGTCCAAAAAGTAAGCGGAGATAGTTATGTGGCAGTCAAAGAAACACCCAAGGTGCCCTCATATTTGTATGATGTCATGACCACGCCTGGTGATCTCGTCACATTCGTAACAAAATAAGTCATCTTGCGGCACAGGAGCAATACAGCTATTATTATTGTTTAACCTTTAATTAATATCTTCAATTATGAATCTATTGGCAAGAAAGTGTATATTAGCTCTCATCTGTTCGATGATGGGGCTAATGGGATTTGCACAGAAGACCATTACCGGTTACGTGAAAGACGCCTCAGGAGAACCTCTAATTGGTGTCAGTATCTCTTTAGGAAGCGGAGGCGGAACAATTACGGACGTGAATGGCAGTTTCACTCTGAAAGATGTAAAGGAATCCTCCACGTTGACGATCTCTTATATAGGCTATCAGACTCAAACCATTAGAGTGGGTGGCAATTCAACGCTTAATATCGTGATGAAGGCATCAGCCGAATCGTTGGATGAAATCGTTGTGGTTGGCTACGGCACCGTGAAGAAACGTGATTTGACCGGTTCTGTCAGCAGTGTAAAAGCAGATGACGTGGTCGCCATTCCTACGACGAACGCACTTGAGAGTCTGCAAGGCAAAGTAGCCGGTATGGACATGACTAAAAGCAGTGGTCAAGCCGGTTCTTCCCCATCCTTTACAATTCGTGGAAACCGATCTTTAAATGCCTCCAACGCACCCTTGGTCTTGGTGGACGGCATCCCTTACGGATCAGACGTGGACATTGATCCGAACATCATTGAAAGCATTGATGTCCTGAAAGACGCATCTTCAACAGCCATCTATGGCTCCCGCGGCGCAAATGGAGTGATCATCATCACTACCAAACAGGCTAAGATTGGTAAGACACAGATATCCTACAATGGCTATTACTCGTTTGATTCAGCTTGGGGGTATCCCGATGTAATGAACGTAGAACAATATCGTGACTATGTCCGTGAGAGCTTTCGGTCCATCGGAAGTTGGAAAAGTCCCGATGACGATCCATACTGCTTTCCGGCCGGTTATGATTTTATTAAAAACAATCTGAATACTGACTGGATCAGTTTGGTATTAAAGAATGGTTATACTACATCCCATTCGGTGAATCTGGCAACAGCAAATGAGCGCACCACTTTAAATGCTTCGCTCCAGTTCCAAAAGCAGAAAGGCGAGCAGGTTGGAGATGACATGAAGCGCTATAGCGGCAATTTGGCGGCAACGCATCAAATAACTCACAATCTGACTTTCAATGGCAGTGCCATGTTCACGTATACAGAGAACGACTATGCCCAGGATGCTTTCAACATGGCTGTGAAGTATCGCCCTTACGGAACACCTTATGATGAGAATGGAAACGTTGTAATTTATCCTTATGATGACGGCCAAACGATTAGCCCTTTGGCTGAAACGATACCCGGAAATTATAAGAACAACCGCCGCGCTTATCACTTCTTTGGTGGAGTCGGTCTCACTTGGGAACCGATAAAAGGCCTGATTGCTAAGACCAATTACAACTTAAACTACATCAGTTATCGTACTGGGCAGTACTATGGAAGCTACACCACAAAGATGGGAGGTGGCAACTCAATGGCGACGGCCACCAATAATCACAACGCAAACTGGGTGTGGGACAATACCATCAGCTATCACTTCGATCTGCAAACGATGCATGACTTCAATCTGATGTTGGGTAATGAGGTTACCAAAGATGTTGTTGAGCAATACGACGGAACAGGATATGACCTGCTATCACCTGCTATGGTTTTCTATAACTTGGAAGCCACTCAGTTACAACAGCAAATAGCCAGCCAGTACACAAAGTCTTCGATGGTTTCTTTTTTCAGCCGTTTTAACTATAAGTTTATGGATCGCTATCTGCTCACGGCCACTTTGCGTGCTGACGGCAGTTCAGTTTTAGCTAAAGGGCATAAGTGGGGATGGTTCCCTTCAGTTGCTGCAGCCTGGCGCGTCACTGAAGAACCGTGGATGGAAAGCACCAAGGGTTGGCTTTCCAACTTAAAACTCCGCCTCTCCTATGGTGTTTCTGGGAACTCGGCTGTAAACCCTTATCAGACAGAGGGTGGCCTTGGACAAACTATGTACGTTTTCGATGTGAAGAATACAGAGATAGGGCAATATGGCTATTGGCCCACGGGACTTGCCAATCATGATCTCTCTTGGGAGAAGACTGCGTCCTATGACGTGGGAATAGATATTGGTTTCTTCAATTCACGCCTTAACGTCGGGGTAGACTTTTACGACCAAGAGACGAGCGATTTGTTGATGGAGAAACAAATAC
Organism: uncultured Prevotella sp.; assembly: GCA_900317545.1. Lineage (GTDB taxonomy): Bacteria > Bacteroidota > Bacteroidia > Bacteroidales > Bacteroidaceae > Prevotella. The sequence continues at coordinate 15,589 of ONHE01000167.1, forward strand.
CGGTGCCCACCGGGTTCCGCTCTTCATGGGCCAACGTCGGCAAGACACGCAACCGTGGTGTTGAAATCGTAGTCAATTCGCAAAATATTCTCACCAAGTTCTTCAGATGGTGTACAGATCTGACCTTTACATCCAATCACGAAGAGATCCGCGAATTGGCAGACGGAACCGACCGTGATGTAGCCAACGGCTGGTTTGTAGGCCATCCTACTTCAGTATTCTACACCCTTGACAAAATCGGGATCTGGCAGATCAGCGAGGCGGAAGAGGCTGCCAAGTACGGCTACAAACCCGGCAATGTGAAGAACCGTGACGTAGTGGAAGATGGCAAGATTACACAGGATGACCGTGTCATTATCGGAACACCACGCCCCAAGTTTGTCATGGGCATGAAAAACACGTTTAATATTGGTAACTTTGATTTGAGCTTCTTCCTTTTTTGGCGTCATGGGAGCATGCTGCATATGTCGAGTACATTTGACATCCAAGCTGTGAACCGTGGCTGGACATATCAAATGGACTTCTGGACACCAGAGAATCCTACCAATACTTACCCACGTCCGAACCGCAGTTTCTCATCTAGTGATATCAGCTTAACAGGCCTCGACTACTACGATGGATCGTTCCTGAAGATCCGTGATGTCACACTCGGCTACAACTTGCCCAAGCTGTTTTGCTCGAAGATCAAGCTGACTAAAGCCAGGCTCTACTGCACCATGAAGAACTTCTTCCAGTTCAACAATATCGGCATTGATGGTTACGATGCTGAACGTATGGGCAATTATGGCTTTCCTACTATCAAACAATTGGTTTTAGGTCTGAATATTGATTTTTAAAAAGATACATACAATGAAAAAAACACTATCTACAATTGTAGCCATTGCTGCATTCGGATTCGCATCCTGTTCAGATTTCTTGGCAGAAGTGAATCCAAGTGGAACTACTGCCAGCACGTTCTATGTTACAAAAGCAGGTGCTGAATCGGGTGTTAAATCCTGCTATACTTGGTTGAGACATTTCTATGGCATAGACTATGGATTCCATATGACGGAACTGGGCACTGACCTTTTTACGGGCGCCAACGGTTGTGGTGCTCCCGAAATGGAATTTTACAACAATTCTTTTCAGGGTACCAGCGCCACGGTTGATTACGTATGGCGTTGTATGTACTATGCTCTGAACACTTGTAATACGGTACTTGATGCTCTGCCAAATTCAGAACTTGATGCTGAAACCAAAAATGTGCGTCTCGGCGAAGTGCGCTTTCTGCGCGCCCTTTACCTCTGGAATATCGTCAATCAATGGGGAGGCGTAGAATTAGACACCATTCCAACAACCTCCGCACGTACGGAACTTCACCGCTCTTCGGAAGATGAGTTCTACAAAGTCATCAAGTCTGACTTGCAGTATGCCGTCGACCATCTTCCTGTCAGCACTTCTGACTATGGACGGGCGACCAAAGGCGCAGCTGAAGCTTTTAGTGCCCGGGTTTACCTTTACACAAAAGATTACCAGCAAGCTTTGCAGTATGCCACCCATGTTATCAACAACTACGATTACCAATTGGCACCTACGTATCAAGAACTTTGCGATATCAACACTTGCAATCACTCAAAGGAGAATATCTTTGTATGCAACTTTGCAAGCTACGCTAACAACAACTTTAACAAGTCTGTCATTGAAGGCCCCGAGGGAAATATGACCATTCATGGCGACGGAGGCAACAATATGCACCTCTACTTTGTACCTGTTTATGATAAAACAAGCGATAAAAACGGAGAAAAACCTGTAAGCCGTTGCATCGAGTATGGCCGCCCTTGGAATCGTTTTATGCCGACTTATCACTTTTTAGAACTCTTCAACGAGCGCATCGATTCACGTTATGATGACGTGATGCAGAAAGCTTGGATCTGTAACCATCAGACCAAGATCCGCAATGTAGGTGATACAGCCATCATATTTACCAAGTACGAAGTTCCTGATAATGTCCGAAACTCAAGCCCAATTATCTATTTTGACAAGTCTGATGTCTATGGCGACGCAGGCAATGGAGTCACGGACCGTCAGCACGGTCCCTGTTTCCAGAAATTTGCAGATCCCACCCGCGAGAGTGTCAATCAGGTTTCAAGCGGGCGTGATTTCGTTATTCTGCGTTTGGCCGAAATGTATCTGATCCGTGCTGAAGCCGAAATGTATTTGGATGACAAGCAGGCAGCGGCCGAAGATCTAAATACCGTCCGCCGCCGAGCTGCTATTCCAGGACACGAGAGAGATATGGAAATTACTGCCGCCGATGTTGACATTGATTTCATTTTGGACGAACGGGGACGGGAGTTGTGCTCCGAGATGACCAGATGGTATGATTTGAAGCGTACAGGAAAGCTCGTGGAACGCGTACAAAAATACAATCCGGATGCAGCAGACAACATCAAGAGCTATCACATGTATCGTCCAATCCCGACGGCAACGCTTGATGCTACAACCAATAAGGATGAATTTGGACAGAACGAAGGTTATAATTAATGGTTAGTTATTAGGTAGTGAACGTTCGAGACCTCAGTAGAAAAGGAAGCGGACAAAGGCGTCAAGCAAGCTGTGGCACAAAACCAACTGGGATCAGTGGCAATTCACAATTGTCAATTCTCAATTGATCTCCGCTTCCAGAAAACCTGGGGTGAAGAACGAAAATTAGGTAGATTTTCTTTTCGAAATGACAGAGTAGAAAGACGAAGTGAGGGGAATCGCTGTGGCAGCGGTTCCTCTTTTCCCATCTTTCTCCCCCTCCTCCGCCTTCCTCTCCTCGACTATTCATGGCCGGGAAAGAATATTTATACCGATGTCCGTGCAGGAATCTCTTCTTGTGGGAAGGGTTAAGGATGACTCTCATATCCCTATTGTCTACTGCAGAGTTTGCCCGTAGCATTCCTTGAATTGTTCTCTTCTTTAATATTACTTGCAAGTTTATCACCTCTTTAATATTCAATGTTGAAGAATCCCTTATTCTTCTTTTCCATTTTACAGTTGTCGTGACAGACTTTTTTTATGTATTCGAGGATTTCTGGCTTGGAAAGTGAATTGGTTAACTGGCCTGATATATTGGTTGTCTGATTAAATATGTACCTTTATTTATCGATATGTCTGATTTGTGATAAAAGCAAAGGCGATGAAAAGAGCTGAATCAAGCGAGGATTTTAGCTCAAGTTTATGTCGGAAAAAAGCTTTAGTAGGCACCAACATTCCCGAATATAGATGGCAAAATAGAATTCCTCAAGGATTTTGACTTTAAAAAGTCGATTTCCCCGGGATTTGTATCCGTTGTAGGGGATCATGTTTTGTCTGCTGTTGGAATTTATGTTGTCTATGTCGGGGGATCGAAATGATGTGTGGAGATTCGCGAAAGATGGAATGCACGTCAGTATTGGTAGCTGTGGTGATAGGATGGTCGGATCTCGACACCTTCGACGTTGAAGAGCTGCGAGGGACTGAATCGGGCGTCGCCGGTGATGGTCACGCGACGGCAGTGAGCTAAGGTAAACTTGCGGCAAGCCTGCTCGTCGAGCTTGCCGTTACAGATGTATTCTAAGTCGCCGATACGGATGCGCTGACCTTTGCGGGTGTTGCGAAGCGTCACGCGGACCCATCCCGTGAAGGCTTCGGGAAACTCGTAGATGACGCTGTCAGCCCGTGTGTCGACCACGGACGGGCGATGCAGGCGCGTCACGCGCATGGCCGGATAGAACGAGGAGACCTCCCTGTAGCCCGTGCTCACCGTGTCGCGCACGGCCAAGACCGGTCTCCAGCTGGCCGCCTCGATGGGAATGGCGTTCCAGGACGGGTCATGCTCCCGTCCGTCCACGCGCTCGCTGCCCTCGGGGGTGATCACCCTGTTGGCCGGACGGCATAGCCATCCCGGGTCGCTGACATGCGAGAAGCGGGTGCCGTTGGGCATAGTTCCACTGTAGGTTACGGAGATCTGCCGACGCACCGGGCGTATCGAGGCGGGTGCATACCACACGGCGATGACGTTGCTGTCGGGCCGGAGGAAACGCGTCACGTCGTAGGTGACGGCCTTGATGCACGTGTCTTCCGGGGCACGGAATGGTGCGAGCACGTCGGTGCTCACGTTCCACTGGTTGACATAGAGTTCGAAATTGCCCGCCGAGGCGACGGTGACGGTGGCCTGCGCGGGGCATCGGTCTGTGAGATAGGTCTGCCGGAACCACACCTGGGCGGTCGAGTCGGCCTGTGGTGCGGCGATCCAGTGGGTGCCGAAATCCTGTGCCGCGGCCGTCAGGACGCAGATCCACAGGCCGAGCAGGAGCCTGACGGATCTCATCGGATGACCGTCTCCTTCCCTTCTCTGACCTTTACGACACGCGTTGATCCGTTCATCATGAGTTTCACCTTCGCCTTCCGGCTGCCTTGGACGCCTGCTTCGGTGACACGTCCGTCCTTCCACGCGAAGCGGAGCGTGTAGCCGCCGCGCGCCTTCACACCGCTGATCTCACCCTCTGGCCATGCGGCGGGCAGGGCGGGAAGCAGCTCGATGGCATCGCCGTGGCTCTGAATGAGCATCTCGCAGACACCTGCCGTGCCGCCGAAGTTGCCGTCTATCTGGAACGGAGGATGCGCATCGAAGAGATTGGGATATGTTCCACCTGACCGGCGTCGGTCTTTTCCCTTGTAGTCATCAGGCGATACGTAGGTCAGGAGCTTGCGATAGAAGTGGTAAGCCTGCTCTCCATCGTGCAACCGGGCCCACAGATTGATGCGCCAGCCGGTGCTCCAGCCCGTGGTGAGGTCCCCTTTCTGGCGGAGCGTAGCGGCCGCCGCGCGCGCCAAGTCGGGTGTCCGGTCGGGCGTGATGTGGCTTCCGGGATAGAGGCCGATGAGGTGCGACTGGTGGCGGTGCCTGATGTCCCAGTCATCCCAGTCATAATACCACTCGTTGAGATCGCCATTTTTCCCGACCGTATAGGGGTGGAGGCGGGTCAGGATGCTGTCAATGCAGAGCGTGTAGGTCTTGTCCGCCTCGGCGTTACCGGTTCCGGAGGCGTTCCGCCGTGTAGGTTTCGGGCTCAGTGCAGCGATGGCTGCGCGTGTGTTGGTCAGCAGCTCGCGGATGATGGCGAGGTCAGCCGTACCGCCATAGCAGGTCGTTCCGTGGTAGCCGTCGGGCGTCTTGTATTCGTTTTCTGGCGACGTACTGGGGGCTGTGATGAGTTCTCCCGGTCTCTTCGGGTTGTCCACGAGCCACTCCATCATGAAATCGGCGGCGCCTTTCATGAGCGGCAGAGCTGTTGAACGCAGATACTCCTTGTCCTGGGTGAACTGGTAGTGCTCCCAGAGCGTGTTCACCAGCCAGGCTCCTCCCATGTTCCAGTTTGACCATTCGGGGCTTTCGCGCTTCTCTCCGACAGGGTTTGTCATTGCCCAGATGTCACTGTTGTGGCTTGAGCACCATCCCCGGTCGATGCCGTAGTAGTCGCGTGCCGTGTTCCGACCGTTGATGGAGAGCGCGCGGACGAATCCTTCCAAGGGCATGGTCATCTCCGGCAGGTTGGCCGTTTCGGCTGGCCAGTAGTTCTCCTCGAGGTTGATGTTGACCGTGTAGTTGCCCCGCCAGGGCGAGAAAAGGCGTGTCGCCCACAGCCCCTGCAGGTTGGCGGGCACGCCGGGTGTGCGTGATGAAGCGATGAGCAGATAGCGTCCGTATTGGAAGTAGAGCGTTTCGAGATAGGGGTTGTACCCTCCGCCGTCGGTATAGTCGAGCAGTTGGCGATCTGTAGGGCGTGTCTGGTCGGGCTTGCCGCTGCCTATGCGCAGACTGAGACGGGCAAACAGCGCACGGTAGTCGGCGATATGTCGGTCGCGGAACTCGCGGAACGTGCCGTTGACCGTATGCCAGGTCCTGTCCATGGCACGCTCGAGGTAGGGCGCCCCTTCACGTACGGGATGGCGGTTGAAGCCGTTGAAGCTCGTCGCGTTGACGATATAGACCGTCGCCTCGGTCATGTCATGCAGCGTGAGCGTGCTGTCGGAGGCCTCGATCGTGCCGTCCGGATGGTCCACACGCACCACGGTGCAGAAGTGAATGCTCTCTTCTGGCTTCCCGGTGGCATAGCCCGTCATGGTCAGCTGCCCGTTCTTCGAGGCCTTGACCTGATGGGGCACCTTCGCGGAGAGTGACAGACGGAAGTTGAGCTGTCCTCTTCCCGACGCCGTGAGGTGGATGGCGATAAGGCTGTCGGGATGACTTGCGAGGTAGGTCCGTGTGAAGCGGATGCCGTTGCGCACGTATCTGTCCGAGCAGATCGCACTGTCTATATCCAACTCGCGGTAATAGCCGCTCGCCTGTCCGTGGTTCATGTCCCGGATGGAGAGCGTTCCCAAAGGCTGGTAATATTGGGAGTTGTGCCCTTGGACGTAGTGCTGGAGCGAGTCGGCCGTGCGGTAATCTTCGCGGAAAAGCGCTTCGCGGATCTTCGGGATCCATCGGTAGGCAGCAGTGTCGGTGCGTTCCACGGGCTTCCCTGTCCAAAAGGTGAGGTCGTTGAGACAGACGATGTCGTTGTCTGGATCGCCGTATACCAGTGCTCCAAGCGTGCCGTTGCCGATCGGGAGCGCTTCTTCGAAGTAGGTGGCCGGCTTGTCATACCAGAGCTTCAGCGGCATCTGCTGCGCCTTTACGCAGGAGGCAGCCAGCGCGGAAAGAAGGAGTAGGGTAGCTGTTCGCATGGTTTTGTTTGTGCAAAGATACAAAAAGGGCGGGACATGATGTTCCCGCCGTTGATTCAGATATATTATGCGTCGATGTTGGCGTAGGTGGCATTCTGCTCGATAAACTCCCTGCGAGGCTCCACGTCGTCGCCCATGAGCATGGAGAAGATTTCGTCAGCCTCGGCCGCATTCTCTATCGTCACCTGCTTGAGCAGTCGAGTCTTGGGATTCATCGTGGTCTCCCAAAGCTGTTCGGGATTCATCTCGCCGAGACCTTTGTAGCGTTGGGTGTGGATATTCTTGTCTTCTACGCCGTTCGCATACTTGTCGATGAACATCTGGCGTTGCTGTTCGGTGTAGCAATATTCACTCACCTTGTTCTTGAAAGAACACTTGTAGAGTGGCGGGGTGGCTATATAGAGGTGGCCTTTTTCGATCACTTTAGGCATGAAACGATAGAAGAGCGTCATGATCAGCGTGTCGATGTGTGAGCCATCGACATCGGCATCGGTCATGATGATGATCTTGTCGTAGCGCAGCTTGTCGATGTTGGCCTC
>ONHE01000169.1 GCA_900317545.1 uncultured Prevotella sp.
GCAATGGTGGAATTGGTAGACACGAGGGACTTAAAATCCCTTGGCCAGTAATGGCTGTGCGGGTTCGAGTCCCGCTCGCGGCACACATTCAAAATCCAAATATCATGCACAAAAAACTAATTCTTACGTTACCCGTATGCACCTTGCTTATGCTCTCCTCCTGCGGTAAGCTCGGACCGTTGTCATCAGATTATTTCACCGTGACGCCCAACCCGCTTGAGGTCCAGGGCGGTCAGGTAGCCGCGACCATCAACGGTTCATTCCCCGAAAAATACATGAAGAAGAAAGCCACCGTCACTGTGGTGCCAGAACTCCGTTACGGAAGCGGCCAGACAAAGCGCGGCGAGAGCGCCACATTCCAAGGGGAGAACGTCTTAGGCAATGACCAGACCATCTCATATCGCATGGGAGGCCATTACACCATGAAGACCTCGTTCACCTATGAGCCTGCCATGCAGCAGAGTGACATGTATCTCACGTTTGACGCAAAGATCGGGAACAAGAAAGTGAACATCCCTGCGGTGAAGGTAGCCACGGGCATTATAACCACCGCTGAACTCTATAAGAAAACCCTCATGAATGCCGGCGGCTGCTTGGCGTTGGACTCTTTCCAGCGCGTCACAGCCCAGAAGCAGGAAGCCAACATCCGTTTCCTCGTCAATCAAGCCAACCTCAGAAAGAGCGAACTGAAGAACAACTCGATCCAAGAGTTTGTACGGATGCTCAAAAAGATCAATGCCGACCGTGAAGGCTTGAACATCCAGAATGTCGAGGTGCAGGCTTACGCTTCGCCGGAAGGCGGCTTTGCCTTCAACGACAAGCTCGCCAACAAGCGCCAGAACGCCTCGGAGGGCTACGTGAAGCAACAACTGAAGCAGACAAAGGTCAACACCGACATCGACGCACACTACACGGCGCAAGACTGGGACGGCTTCCAGAAGCTCGTACAGGCATCGAACATTCAGGACAAAGATGTCATCCTGCGCGTCCTCTCGATGTATAAGGATCCGGAAGAGCGTGAAGCTCAGATCCGCAACATGAGCGAAGCGTTCCGCGAATTGGCTGACGGGATCCTGCCGGAGCTGCGTCGTTCGCGCCTCATCATCAACTATCAGACTGTCGGGCGCAGCGATGAGCAGATCAAACAGACCTACGCCGAAGCACCCACAAAGCTGAATGTGAACGAGATGCTGTACGCAGCGACCCTCGAGAGCAATCCTGCGAAGAAGAAAGAGATCTATCAGCGCGCAGCCGAATACTTCGACAAGGACTACCGCGCCTACAACAACTTGGCCGTGATGGCATTCAACGATGGCGACGAAGCTACGGCAAAGACTTACATCGCACGTGCCCTGCGCCTCGATCCGAAGGCTCCAGAGCCACAGGCAAACCTCGGATTGATCGCCTTGAAGAACGGTTCGCTGGCTGAAGCCGAGAACTATTTGGCCAACGCCATTGACGCCAACGGTTTCGGCGAGGCACTTGGCAACCTCAATATTGCCAAAGGTAACTATGCCGCAGCTGTCGAAACCTTCGGCGATTCCAATTCTAACAGCGCCGCGCTGGCTCAAATGCTGAACAAAGATTACGAATCTGCAAAGGCCACATTGAAGCGCGTGAAGAACGCCGACGCGATGACGAGCTACCTGCACGCCATCATCAGTGCACGGCAGGGCAACAGCTACGCTGCCAACTCTTATCTTCAGGAAGCGCTCCAGAAAGATCCGACGCTGGCAGATTATGCCGCCAAGGACCTGGAATTTGCATCCATCCGGAAATAATGAGCAAATATCTCACACTCTTTTGGCTCACGCTGGTTTTGGTGTCGTGCGGAACGGGCAGCGATCAATTCAAGATCGAAGGCCGTCTCCGCCACCTCAACCAGGGTGAGTTTTACATTTACAGCCTCGCGGAAGGCATCGACGGCTGCGACACCATCAAGGTGGAGAACGGCCGTTTCTCGTATGAGCTTCCCTGTGAGAAGCCGATGACGCTCGTCATCGTGTTCCCCAACTTCTCTGAGCAACCCGTCTTTGCGGAACCGGGCGAATCCGTTAGCATCAGCGGAGACGCCTCGCTGCTCAAGGAGATGACCGTCAAGGGCACGGAAGACAATGAACTCATGAACGACTTCCGGCAACAGATCGCGAGCGCTTCACCACCAGAAATGGCTTCACTTGCGGCCCGTTTCATTGAGGACCATCCCGAATCGCCGGTCAGCGAATATCTTCTCCGAAAATATTTCATCGTCTCCGCCAATCCCAATTACCAGAAAGCGCGCCAGCTCGCCGGCCTTATCGCCAAGGCGCAGCCCAAGAACGGCACGATCGTCCGCCTGACGAGGCAGCTCGACGCACTGTCGAAGAGCTCCGTGGGGCATCCGATTCCCGCCTTTAAGGCTTACGGCATCAACGGCGAGACGATCACTAAGTCCACCTTCGACAAGGCTTCTTACGGGCTCATCACGGTCTGGGCGTCGTGGAGCTACGAGAGTTTAGACATCCAACATGAGTTGCAAAGCGCCTCCAAACGGTCGCACGGACAGCTGAAGATTGTCAGTATCTGTGTCGATGCGAGCAAGAAAGACTGCCGCGAGACGCTGCGACGCGACTCGGTCAGCTGGCCTACCGTCTGTGACGAGCAACTCATGGAAAGCCCCACATTGCTTGCACTCGGCCTCGGCTATGTGCCTGACAACATCCTGCTCCGCAACGGCAAGATCATCGCACGCAACCTCCCGAAAGAGGATCTGCAGAAGAAGCTCGACGAACTCTTCCCCTGATCCGGCCGCGAAGGAGACAGCGACCGGAGACGCTTTCATTCTCCGGACCAACCTTCAATCTGAAAAGGCGTCATCATATGCTGGTCAAGACATTTTGTGCAGCCGTCAATGGACTTGAGGTAACAACCATCACCATTGAGGTAAGCCTCAACAAGGGAGTCATCTATCATCTCACCGGACTCGGCGACGAAGCCGTCCGCGAGAGCAAGGACCGCATTGCGGCAGCCATGCAGTATAGCGGATTCCGGTTCCCCGTCGCTGACATCACCGTCAATCTGGCACCTGCCGACCTCCGCAAAGAGGGCAGCAGCTTCGACCTCCCGCTCGCTATCGCCATCCTGGCGGCCAACGCCAGCATCGAGACTGACCGGCTGCGCGACTACATGATGGTGGGTGAGCTGAGCTTGGACGGCCGACTGCAGCCCGTCAAAGGCGCCCTCCCGATCGCCATCCGCGCCCGTAAGGAGCACTTCAAAGGGCTCATCGTGCCGCGCGCCAATGTCCGCGAGGCCGCCGTGGTCAATGATCTCGACGTCTACGGCATGGACTCCATGACCGAGGTGATCCAGTTTCTGACCGGCCAGAAGACCTTCGAGCCCACGGTCATCGACACCCGCAAAGAGTTCTACGAGCACCAGTACAGCTTCGACCTCGACTTCGCCGACGTGCGTGGACAGGAGAACGTGAAACGCGCATTGGAGGTGGCGGCGGCCGGCGGCCACAATCTGATCATGACGGGGCCGCCGGGAAGCGGCAAGTCGATGATGGCCAAGCGCCTCCCGACGATCCTTCCGCCGCTCACGCTGGCCGAAAGTCTCGAGACCACACAGATCCACTCCATCGCCGGAAAGATTTCCAAGGACACCTCACTCATATCCCAACGACCCTTCCGCGCACCCCATCACACCATCTCGGAGGTGGCCCTCGTCGGCGGCGGATCGACGCCCATGCCCGGCGAGATCAGTCTGGCGCACAACGGAGTGCTCTTCACCGACGAGCTCCCCGAATACAACCGTCACACGCTCGAGGTGCTCCGACAGCCGTTGGAAGACCGGCGCATTACCATCAGCCGGGCCAAGTACACGGTGGAATATCCCTGTTCGTTCATGTTTGTGGCCAGCATGAACCCCTGCCCTTGCGGCTACTACGGTGACCCGACGCACCGTTGCGTCTGCACACCGGGCCAGATCCAGCGCTACATGTCAAAGATCTCCGGTCCGCTCATGGACCGCATCGACATTCAGGTCGAGATCACTCCCGTGCCCTTCCGCGACATCTCGAAGGCACAGCCGGGCGAGCCGAGCGCAGCGATCCGCAACCGTGTCATCGCCGCGCGCGCCATCCAGACCGAACGGTTCAAAGAAGTGAAAGGCGTTCACTGCAACGCACAGATGAGCGAACGCCAGATCCACCGCTTCGCCGAGCCTGACGAGGCCGGCATAGAGATGCTCCGCACGGCCATGGAAAGACTGCATCTGAGCGCGCGGGCCTATAGCCGCATCTTGAAGGTAGCACGCACCATCGCCGACCTCGCCGCGTCGCCGACCGTGCTGCCCGAACATCTTGCCGAGGCCATCAGCTACCGCCACCTCGACCGCGGCGACTGGGCGGAGCGCGGATACCGATAAAATCTTCACCATCATGCATATCATCACCAATCCCACCCGACGGCTCACCTTGATGCTCCTGTTCACGGTGACGCTCACGGCAGGTGCCCAGGGCGAGTGGAACGACTACAGTCTCAGCGACAGCATCGTGCGCTACCAGGGGCAGATGCTGCCCGATGCCGACGCTGCCACGTTCCGTGAGTTGGGCTTCGGCTATGCCAAAGACCGCTACAACGTCTACCGTCACGGCGAGATCCTTGAGTTCGTCGACCCATCTACGTTTCGTGTCGATGCCCGGTTCACGCGCCGCCACAGGCTCGGAACGCCGCTGCAGTCGCCTCGCACCGCTGCCACAGAGCGGCCGACGACGCACAAGGCCGCAGCCGAAAGCCCGACGAAACGGCGCGGCACGATCGATCTGCTCGGCAGCTTGGAACCTGACGAGAGCGGCGAATACAAAGTGACGCCCGACGGCGTGACCTATGAAGGCCAGCCGGTGAAGGGCGCCGACGCCGCCACCTTTGAAGTCCTCAAGGCCGGCTATGCCCGCGACCGCCGCGCAGCCTACTATCACGGCCGCCGCATCCGCAACGCTCTCGGCGGCAAGCGATTCCGTTACCTGACCGACGACTATGCCACCGACGGCGTCCGGACCTACTTCAAGGGCAACGAGGTGAGCCGCGACTGACCGCCGAAGCCTCCCTACGCCCTTCCCTTCCGAACGCACTCTGCCGACCGCATCGTAATTTTCGCAACTCATTGATTATCATACGGTTTACGCATACGGGCAAAACGGCCAGCGCGGAGCTATGCTCCGGGCCGTCCATATGATAGCTCCGGGCGCTCCAAAGCATAGCTTTCGGCCGCCCGGAGCATAGCTCTGCGCCAGCCATCATTATCGTCCCGTTTCAGCACCCTCCACGAGTGCTTCCGCCGAAGCCCGAAAGCATGTTTCCGGGACCATTTTTCCACCCAGTCCCGCGCACTCCTCCGCCCACTTCCCCGTCACCCTTCCCATATCCCTGCCAAATCCCTCCGCACGGCCCGGCGCATGGATATTTTTCCGGCAAAAACACCATATCTCGATAATATTTCGTATTTTTGCACACAGAAGCAATTATCAACAGACAAATGGAAAACAAGAAATTCAAGCGCACCACCGTCACTGCGGCCCTGCCCTATGCCAACGGCGGTGTCCACATCGGCCACCTGGCCGGCGTGTATGTGCCGTCCGATATCTACGTCCGTTATCTCCGTCTGAAGAAGGAGGACGTCATCTTCATCGGCGGAAGCGACGAGCACGGCGTGCCCATCACGCTCCGCGCCAAGAAGGAAGGATGCACCCCGCAGGACGTCTGCGACCGTTACCACAAGCTGATCAAGGACTCTTTTGCCGAGTTCGGCATCTCCTTCGACATCTACAGCCGCACCACGTCGAAGATTCACCATCAGTTCGCGGCCGACTTCTTCCGAAAGCTCTACGACGACGGCAAGCTCGTCGAACAGGAGACCGAGCAATACTATGACGAGGAAGCCCACCAGTTCCTCGCCGACCGATACATCATGGGCACCTGTCCCCATTGCGGCAACCCCGGCGCTTACGGCGACCAGTGCGAGAAGTGCGGCTCCGACCTCTCGCCGATGGAGCTCATCGAGCCCCACTCCACGATCTCCGGGTCGAAGCCCGTGATCAGGAAGACGCGCAACTGGTATCTTCCGCTCAACGAATATCAGGACTGGCTGAAGCGCTGGATACTCGAAGGCCACCAGGAATGGCGGTCCAATGTCTACGGACAGTGCAAGAGCTGGCTCGACATGGACCTGCAGCCACGCGCCATGACGCGCGACTTGGACTGGGGAATCCCCGTTCCCGTGGAAGGCGCAGAGGGCAAGGTGCTCTACGTGTGGTTTGACGCGCCCATCGGATACATCAGCAACACGAAGGAATTATGCGACGCCGACCCCGACCGCTGGGGCTCCTGGCAGCAGTGGTGGCAGGACCCTGACACCCGCTTGGTCCACTTCATCGGCAAGGACAACATCGTCTTCCACTGCCTGATCTTCCCCACCATGCTCCGGGCACACGGCGACTACATCCTCCCCGACAACGTTCCGGCCAACGAATTCCTCAATCTCGAGAACGACAAGATCAGCACCTCTCGCAACTGGGCCGTATGGCTCCACGAGTATCTCGTCGACTTTCCCGGCAAGCAGGACGTGCTGCGCTATGTCCTCACCGCCAACGCGCCGGAGACGAAGGACAACAACTTCACCTGGAAAGACTTCCAGGAGCGCAACAACAGCGAGCTCGTTGGCATATACGGAAACTTCGTCAACCGCGCCCTCCAGCTGACCAAGAAATACTGGAACGGCATCGTTCCGGCCTGCGGAACGCTCCTCGACGTCGACCGTCAGGCCATCCAGGAGTTCAAGGACGTCAAGGACAAGCTCGAGACTTACCTCGACGCGTTCAAGTTCCGCGAAGCTCAGAAAGAGGCGATGAACCTCGCCCGCATCGGCAACCGATACATCACCGAGTGCGAACCGTGGAAAGTGTGGAAGACAGACCCCGCACGCGTCGAGACCATCCTCAACATCTCCCTCCAGCTCGTGGCCAACCTCGCAATCGCCTTCGAGCCTTTCCTGCCCTTCTCGAGCAAGGACCTCCGCGCCATGATCAACATGGAAAGCTTCGAATGGGGGCAGCTCGGAAGCACCGATCTGCTCCGCGCCGGCCATCAGCTGGCCGAACCGCACCTGCTCTTCGAGAAGATCGAAGACGACGCCATCCAGCTCCAGCTCGACAAGCTTGAAGCCACGAAGAAGGCAAACGAGGCCAACGCCGCTGCCGCCAACTATCAGGCGGCACCCGTGAAGGACATCATCGCCTTCGACGAATTTGAGAAGTTGGACATCCGCGTCGGCCATGTCAAGGCCTGCGAGAAGGTGAAACACAGCAGCAAACTGCTCCGCTTCACCATCGACGACGGCTCCGGGCACGACCGGACCATCCTCTCCGGCATCGCCAAATACTATCAGCCCGAAGACCTCACGGGCCGTGACGTGCTCTTTATCGCCAACCTCGCGCCCCGCACGATGATGGGCATCGAGAGCCAGGGGATGATCCTCTCCGCCGAAAACGCGGACGGCACCCTCAGCGTCACGACCACCCTCGGCACCGTGAAGCCGGGTTCGCAGGTGAAATGACAGCCGGATCAGAAAACAGGAAATAAGGACCGGGGAAGTGGGCATGCTCCACTTCCCTGACCTTGTGTGGCTTTCCTTGGAGCCTCAATCGCCAGTCCATGATCAACGAACAAGTATATGAGCGTCTCTTCAGGGACAACTATGCGAAACTCTACTATTTCGCATACGACTTTATCGGCGATATAGACATTGCAAGAGATATCGTCAGCGATGTCTTCGTGATGGTTTGGGATAAAAGATATGAAATGGATCCGGGCAGCAACCTGCCCGGCTACCTCTACAAGAGTGTCAGAAACAAATGCCTGAACCATCTCCAACGCACTCCCCATGACTTGCACTTCAATGACCTGATCGAACTTTCGCTGAAAACGGAAGACACTGACCAACTGCTCCAAATGGAAGACCGCATAGCCGAGATGAACATCGTCATCGACGGAATGTCGCCCCGGACGCGCCACGTACTGCAGGAATGCTATTACAACAATCACTCTTACCGGGAGGTGGCCGACGCGCTCGGCATCACCGTTGACGGCATCAAGAAGCATATCGTCAAGGCAATGGCCCTGCTGAGAGACCACTTTAATGTGAAAAAACAAAAAAAATGATACCCTTTCCGCAGTGTCGGGGTATTATAGGAAGAGATGTCCTCATGACACGAAAGGCTGATCCATCCAGAACAGACATGGACGAAGAAAGAAACGAAAACATGCGGCAGATGCCTGACAGGCGCGAACAGCTCGACCTGCGACGGGCCTTTGTACGCCGGAACATAGCCGTTCCGGATACAGACGCGGCATGGCAGCAGGTGAAAGAGCGGACACGCATGGAGGTTACAGACGCTGAAAACCGCCGCCGCGCATCATGGCGGCAACTCGTGCTGGCTATCGGCGCTGTCGCAGCAGGCATTCTCGGGTTCGTCCTGTTGCTTCGTCCTTCAGGCCAGGAAGCCACCCCCCGTCAGGTGTTCACTGCCAACCGGGAAACGCAGGCCATCACGGTGACCGCCGACGGACAGCCGTATGCGGTCAGCAAACCGGCCATCAGCTTTTTCAAGACAAACGCATCCGGCACAGTGCATGACATGGCCGTCAGCACATCACGCGGCAAGGACTGCCGCCTGACACTGCCCGACAGTTCAACGGTGTGGCTCAACGCGGAGAGCAAAATCGAGTTTCCGGAACGGTTCACAGACAACGAACGTCGGGTGAAACTGAGCGGAGAGGCCTACTTTGAAGTGAAGAAGGATGCCCGCCGACCCTTTGTCGTCGAGGCAAACGCCCTTCAGGCCACCGTTCTCGGAACCTCTTTCAACGTGCGCGCTTATGACGAAGCAAAGACAGAGGTCGTCCTCGTCGAAGGCAGCGTCAAGGTGACCGGCGGCGGAAGCAGTCTTCTCATCCGTCCGGGACAGCAGGCTGTCATGCAGGCAGGACATCCGCTGCAGGCGGCCGACATAGACGTCTACCCGCTGACCCAATGGAAAGACGGCCTATTCTATTACGACAACACGCCCCTGAAGAATATCATGCAGGACATGGGACGATGGTACAACATCAACATCGTTTTCGAGAACCCGCATAAGATGTCTGTCAACCTGCACTTTGTTGCCGAACGCGCCTCCTCCCTGCCGGACATGATCCGCTGCCTGAATGCGCTGGAAGTGGCCGTGTTCACGGTCGAAGGCAATGCCATCGTAGTCAGGTAGGCCGACGCCACGCAGTTTCTCCACCCCCGCCCCCGATGATGCGCCTGCGCCGCAAAGGCCACATCTGAACCCGTCATACGTATTCACGCTTTGCCAGTACCGGCATTTTTCAGGCCCGGAGCCACCGTCTGGGCACAGGCGGGCAAGGCTTTCCGAACCTCTGTGACATCCTGTCCTGCAACGTTCCACGCACAGCTGCAACCGGAGAAAAATGCCGTTCGCGCCTCATATTGATATTTTTTTTGCATTTTCCAGTACCCTTTATGACAATTCTGTGTAAAGGAGAGTGAAGAAGCAACCATTTATTAATAGCATACTTATGAATCGAAAAGCACTTTTCACCATCATTTCGCTGATAGGCTTATGGCTTCCAGTGGATCTTCCGGCACAAAACACCGGAAACAAAATCACGCTCAACGCAAAGGAAATGGCCTTGGTCAAAGCGCTGAATCAAGTAGAAAGACAATCGGGATACTACAAGATGAACTACAGCGTGGATGACCTGAGAGGCTATCACGTGACGGCCGACATCCGCGAAGCCACTGTCCCACAGGCTGTGGAACAGCTGATCCACGGCCTGCCGCTCCACTACGCAATCAACGGACGATTGGTCGTCATCCGCAAACAGCAGCGCACCGTGGAGGAAAACATAGTTGCGCCTTCCGTAAGCGGACGGGTCATCGACTCCGAAGGTGAGCCCTTGATAGGCGTAACCGTGA
The DNA here is from genome assembly GCA_900317545.1 of uncultured Prevotella sp. Lineage (GTDB taxonomy): Bacteria > Bacteroidota > Bacteroidia > Bacteroidales > Bacteroidaceae > Prevotella. The sequence continues at coordinate 10,021 of ONHE01000169.1, forward strand.
AAGTGAAAGGCACGGACACCGGCGTCATTACCGACACGGATGGAAACTACACGCTGAAAGGGGCGCAGAAAGGCGACCTGCTGGAGTTTTCCTACATCGGAAAGCAGACCCTTGAACGCAGGATAAACGGCAAGCAGATGACCATTATACTCGAGGACGATGCCCAAACGCTGAAAGACGTAGTGGTCACAGGCTATCAGACGATCTCGAAGGAAAGGGCTACGGGAAGCTTTGCAAAGGTGACTGCCGAAGACCTGAAAGGCAAACGCCACGGCAACCTGTCGCAACTGCTCGAAGGAGAGATCGCCGGTTTCAACACCAATAGCGGACTCATCCGCGGCACGACGACCATGAACGGCGTCACGCAGCCACTCTATGTCATCGATGGATTCCCCGTCGAGAATACCTCTTATAATAAATACGGAAGCTTGGAGGAACGGCTTCCGAACCTCACGGTCGAGGACATCGAAAGCATCACCGTACTGAAAGACGCTGCGGCAGCCAGCATCTACGGCGCCAGAGCAGCCAACGGCGTCGTGGTCATCGTCACCAAGAAAGCCCGGAAAGGACAGAAAGCAGCTATCAGCTTTGACGCTTCACTGACCTGGCATCCATACAGCTTCCACGAAAAGCGGCTCACCGATGCCGCGGCAATCATCGGACTCGAGCGCCAATGGGCTTCGGACAACCCCAATCTTCAGGGATCAGACGCACAGACTTATGCCCAAAGCCTCATCGACAACAAGGTCTACACCTCGCAAGGAATCCTCAACATCCTCGACTACTATGCCGGAAACCAGACACAGACGCAGATGGAGAGCAAGCTTGCCGCACTCGCCGCCCGCGGCTACCAATACTATAAGGATGTGGAAAAATATGCCAAACGTGACGCACTCTATCAACAATATCATCTCAGTGTGGGGCACGGCGCCGAACGCAACAATTTCATGGCCAGCATATCCTATAGAAACAACAAGATGAATGACAAATTCACCAGCGACAACAGTTGGGGAGTAGACCTGAAAGACATGCTCGACGTCACGTCCCGGATACATTTGGAAGCCGGCGCCTACTTGTATTTCCAGAAAGCGAACGACCAGACTTTCGATCCCATGAACCCCTCTTACAGTTACATGCCCTATGACCGGCTCGTCGATGAAGACGGCTCACCCTATGTCTATACGCAGGAGAGCAGGCTGAGAAAGTCGACTTTGGACATCATCCGCAACAACAGTCTCTACAACATGGATATCACCCCCATGGAGGAGATAGGACGTAACATCCGAACGACCAACACCTTTACCAGCCGGACTCACCTGAAACTGAACTTCGACATCACCGGATGGCTGAAATACAACATCATGTTTCAGTACGGATATGGCACCGTCAAAGGCTCCCAACTATACGACCGGAACTCTTATTACGTCCGCAACCTCGTCAATCAGTATGCAACCCATACCAATGCAGGTACCGTCTTCAACGTCCCATACGGCCATATCTATTACCGGGAAAGCAATACGACGAAGTCATATACATTCCGTCAGCAGCTCAACTTAGACAAGACGTTCGCCGACAGACATAATATCGTTGCCCTGCTGGGTCATGAAGTGAGGAAGAACATTGTCGATTACGACAACTCCACGCTATATAACTACGATCCGGAGATGCTCACCTTCTCGCTCATAGAACAGAACACGCTCAACCAGACCGCCGGGCTGATGGGAGGAAATGGTCTTACAGCGCACGATTTCACTTACCTCCGCTATGTCGACAACCGCTACATCTCGTTCTATATGAATGCTGCCTACACCTTTGATGACCGCTACATGGCCAGCGCAAGCATCCGCTGGGATCGCAGCAATCTATGGGGGACGAGCTCGAAGTATCAGAAAAAACCGATCTGGTCAATAGGAGGGGCATGGAACATGAACAAGGAGCAATGGTTTGATGTATCCTGGATAGACCGCTTAAAGCTCCGCGTCTCCCACGGAATAGCCGGAAACGTGGCCAAGGATGCAGCTCCGTACATGACGGCTACCTACACCCCGAACTACAATGTTGGCGGGACCAAGGGAAGTATCAGTGCCCGGCCCAATCCGAACCTGCGCTGGGAGAAGACCACGACAACCAATATCGCGCTCGACTTCGCTCTCCTCAAAAACCGGGTAGACGGCTCTGTCGAGTACTATAACAAGCGCGGCAGCGACCTGCTGGCCAACACGATGGGCGTTCCGACCGAAGGTTTCGGCTACAGCACGTACAAGATCAACAACGGGAAGATGACAAACAAAGGCGTGGAACTGACATTGAACGGACGCATCGTGCAGACACGGGATTTCGGTTTCAATGCTTCGGTCGCATATAGTCATAATAATAATAAGGTGACTTATGTGAACGTAACCGCCCCGATATACATTCTGCAGTTCGATTATCCAGAAGCTTATCCGGTAGTAGGCAATCCCTACACCTCGCTTTACACATATAAGTGGGCCGGACTGAGCAAGGATGGACTTCCTCAAGTTTACGACTCGGAAGGACAGGCCGTCACTTCAAATCCACGGGATCTAGCTGCCATCGTCTATGCAGGCACCACGGAGCCCGTGAATATGGCCTCTCTGAATCTGAATCTTGCCTATAAAGGCTTCGATTTCTCCATGCTCTGGGTCTACCGGGGAGGACATAAAATGCGCAATACGGATATTCCCATGCTCGGCTGCAGCTATAACAGCTCCATGATGAGTTACATTGCGACGATCGCACCTGTCAACAGTGGCATCAGCAGCCGATGGCTCCAAAGCGGCGACGAGACCGCGACCAGCGTGCCGCGTGCAGTTTTCGGCGAGAGTAACCTGTTCTCCGGCGACAGCTATGACATCTACCGCTATGCGGACATCAATGTCGTGGATGCCACGAATGTCCGTCTGGCCAACGTGTCCGTTGCCTGGAATCTGCCCTCAAGATGGCTGCGCGGCATCCGGATCAATGCTGCACGCCTGCAACTCAACGTGGAGAATGCGGCTACCTTTACGAAGAACAGGGCAGCTAAATATCTGCTCAACGGATATGAAGCACCGAATTATACGCTCGGACTGTATGTGAAACTCTAAAAAACGAAAACAGAATGAAAGCAATACATTTTTTCTGCATCATATTGACCAATCTGATGATTGTTTCATGCAATGACTTCTTGGACAACTTACCTAAAGGAGAGAAAATCCCGACCACACTTGCAGATTTCACGGAACTGATGTCTGACGAATACACAAACTGCCGCGAGGACGTCTCACAAGCCGTTCTCCTGCTCAATGACAGGTTTGAGAGCCCAAGCAACCTTAACTATTACCCGCTCTATCGGGCCAACTACCTGTGGGATACCACCATTGACCGGCTGGCTGCCAACAAGAGCGACGAAGCTACTTACTACAATAGCTATGCCGCCATATCGACTGCAAACCTCATTATCGAACACGCCGAAAGCGCTGCCGATGCCACCACGGCCGAGCGGAAAGAAGCCATAGCCCAGGCAAAGATACTCCGGGCCATGAAATATTTCACGCTTATCAACTACTACAGCAAGACTTACGATGCTTCGACGGCAGCTGATGACGGCGGTGTCCCTTACATCACAAGCGCCGAAGTGGGTGCTGCATGGAAACAGGAAAGCGTGCAGGACATCTACAATCATATCTTGGACGATATTCGCACGGCTCTTCCTGACCTGCCTGAGAAATCCCGCAACGTGCTCTATGCGGACAAGGCTGCCGGCTATGCACTGGCTGCGCGTGTCGCACTGCAGATGAACAACTATACCGATGCACTCGCCAACGCGCAGGAAGCACTTGCCCGGAACAGCCAACTCTTCGATTGGGTAGCCTTCTATCGGACCAACAGCGACATCTTGGGCAATGCTGCTGTCTATCAGACCGTACCGTCTCCCATGGGATTCAATTATGTCGAGAACTACAACTTCTGCCATGGCAGCGCGAGTTATCAGACGTCCGACAGCCGTCTCCGCGTGGATCGGGCAGCCCGATTTGAGCAAGGGGATGCCGCATTCATGAGCCGCTGGAAACGCAGGACTGTGGGCAACGATACCTATTATTATGCAAACCTGAACGGATATTTCAACAAAGGCGGTCTCACGACTACGGAAATTTATCTCATCAAGGCAGAATGCTTAGCCCGAAAAGGCAACATTGCCGAAGCCATGGATGTGCTGAACACTGTCCGCAAATCACGCATCTTGCCTGAAGAATATCTGAATCTGACAGCTGAAAATGCAACTGACGCCATCCGGAAGATCCGCGACGTCAAGGCGGACGCACTCATCCTGACGATCGTTCCCTTCTGCGACGCGCGCCGAATGAACCTTGAGCGCGACTTTGCCCGCACATTCACAAAGACCGAAAATGGCCAAAACTGCACACTCACGCCTGACAGCTATCTCTGGATCATGCCATTCCCGCAAGGCGCAATGACCAATCCCGGCAACGGAAAACTAACGCAGAACGTGCAAAAATAATCCTCCTGAAAAAACATTTATATAAAATATCCAGTCTATGAAGAAACTATTGACGGCCCTCATGATGTCTCTGCCGCTGGCATCCATGGGCCAAGGGTACACCGTAACAGGACATATCAGCGGAATGGAGGATGGAGATACCATTCAAATTTATGAAATAGGGCACGGCATCAGTAAACCTTTTGCCGAGACGATCGTACAGAACGGGCAATTCGTGTTCAAGGGCAGCCAGGCCGATCCACGAGGTGTATATATCGTACGGAAAAACAGTTATGGGAGCTATCGGTTCATCCTCGACAACCATGACATCCGTCTGACCGGTAAGGCTCAAGTGAGTGAAACCGGCGGAGCCCGCAACTACGATTACGAAGTCACCACGACGGGCAGTGAACTGACCGATGCTTTCTACCAAAAAATGAAAGTGAAGGATGAGTTGGATGCTCATTACAAGAAATATCACGATGACTTTAAGGATGTCCAGAATGCCCTGACGAAAGCCGGGAAAGACACTGCCGAGACTAAAAGAATACGGTCTGGAGAACGTTATCGTGCTTTCTCCGCTGCAGAGAAGAACTTCTTTGAAACGGTCAATGCCCGTTACGACAGTCTCTATCGTGCCAATGCGGACTCCTGGTGGGGACCTTTCCTGATTGAAGCCACGATGAATTACCTCACCTCAGACAGTAAACCGCTCTATGAGATGCTGTCCGAAGAAGCCAGGAAAAGCTACTACGGCAAGATGATTAGGGACGAGATCTTCCCGGAGTCGGGGCGTGGAAAGCCCGTTGCTGACTTCTCCTTGAAAGACGGAAAGACGCTCAAGGGTATCGCCGCCGGACATCCGTATATCATTCTTGATTTCTGGGCAAGCTGGTGCGCGCCCTGCCGCGCCGAGATCCCCAATCTGAAGCGACTCTATAAGCTGTATTCCCCGAAAGGCTTTCAGATCATCAGCATCTCGATCGACAGGAATAAGGCAGCCTGGGAAAAGGCCTGCAGCGAAGAAAAACTACCTTGGTTGAGCTACTTGGATGACGGTTTGATCGCCGACTTGTATAAGGTACAATTCGTCCCAGCTATGTTCCTCATTGACCGTCAGGGAAATCTCGTACAGGAAAATATCCGCGGAAAAGCACTCGCTGACAAACTGAACGAACTCTTCAAATAAGAAGATTTAACAAGCAACGGAGGGTTTTAATGGAATATAATGCCTATCTTTGCCCCAAATATAAGACATATTAAACATGAAGAAAACATTGTTGACAGCGCTGCTCATGATGACTGTCATGCTGGCAGGCGCACAATCCATGAATCCCGTGCAGTTCAAGGCAGAGCTGAAGAAGATCAGTGCCACCGAGGCGGAGATCGTCTTCACAGGCAAGATCGCACAGGGATGGCATGTCTATTCGACCAATCTCGGAAACGAAGGGCCGATCTCGGCCACGTTCAACGTCGACAAGAAGGACGGAGTGGTGCTCGTCGGCACGCTGAAAGGCGTGGGCAAGGAGATCAACAAGTTTGACCAGCTCTTCGGCATGCAGCTCCGTTTCTTTGAGAATGACGTGCAGTTTGTCCAGAAGGTGAAACTGACGAAGAAGGCTTTCGCCATCAGCGGCTATTTGGAATATGGTGCCTGCAACGACGAGAGCTGTCTGCCGCCTGCTCAGGTGCCCTTCAATTACAAGGCCGAAGCAGGCAAGTAAGCACTGCTGACGATGGTTCCTCGCCACCCTCGCCTGCTCTTCCGCCTACGGACGGACACGACGCAGGCACGAGGGACGAAACATGAGGACGGCCGAAGACGCAGCTGAACGATGAGCGAACAAGTCAAGGGCTACATATTGGGCGCATTGGCAGCGGTGTTCTATGGCATGAATCCGCTCTTCGCCCTGCCCATGCTCCATGCGGGCATGGATGCTTACAGCGTGCTGTTTCTGCGCTATCTGATCGCCATTCCGATCCTCGCGACTATCATGACTGTGCGCGGACGAGGCTTCGGACTGCGCCACGGGCAATGGATACCGCTGATCCTGATGGGCGTGCTGATGGCTGCCTCGTCGCTGACGCTATACTTATCCTACGCCTATATCGGTGCGGCGATCGCCTCTACGCTGCTTTTCGTCTATCCAATCATGGTCACCGTGATCATGTCGGTATGCTACCATGAGCGCGTGAAGCTGCTGACGGTGGTCTGCATTGTGCTGGCTTGCGGCGGCATCGCCCTGCTCTACAGGGGCGACGACGGCGCTGCGCTCTCTGCAACGGGCCTGCTTCTCGTGTTCATCTCGGCCCTCACCTACGCGATCTACTTAGTCGGGGTGAGCCGGCCTGCACTGAAAGAGATTCCCACACTCAAGATGACACTCTACGTGATCATCGTCGGGGCCATCATCTTTGGCACCTGCCTGAATGCCTCCTCATTCGCGGCGCTTGAACAAAGTCCGCATCTCTGGCTCTTTGCAGCAGGTATGGCACTCTTTCCGACGGCCGTCTCACTGCTCTGCACGAGTGCCGCCATTCTCCGGATCGGCTCCACTCCGGTGGCCATTCTCGGTGCCTTGGAGCCCGTGACAGCCGTTGTGTTCGCCGTATTGCTCTTCCATGAAGTGCTGACGGTGCGCTTGGCCATTGGCATGACATTGGTTATCCTCGCCGTAACGCTCATCATCGCCGGCGGTAGACTGACCGTGATCATGCTGCGGGTGCGCAAGATCTTCCCCCGCATCCACCGCTGAACGGCCACCGCAGATAGTTTCAGGAAAAGCCTGAACAGCAACCTTAAATCACACGGAAAAAACTCCAGTCAGACCAGACTTTGCTTGACAAATGTAAAGCTGTTGGTTAAAGTTCTTAAAATTTATTGGTATCACAGTAACCAATTTGTAGTGTAAAGCGTATAAACAACAGAAAACTAACTTTAAGAGAGTGATGACAACATGAAAAAAACGATGACATTGGCTTTGCTGCTGATCACAGCAATGCTGGCAAATGCCCAAATGCTGAATCCTGTGAAGTTCACTTCACAACTGAAAACCGGCAGTTCCGCAGAAGCGGAAATCATTTTCAGCGGAAAGATTGAAAACGGATGGCACGTCTACTCCACCAACCTCGGCAGTGACGGACCAATCTCCGCAACCTTCAACGTCAACAAGTTGGACGGCGTGGAATTAGTTGGGAAGCTCACGCCCAAGGGCCATGAGATCTCCCAATATGACAACCTCTTCGGCATGAAGCTTCGTTTCTTCGAAGGAAGCGTGCAGTTCGTGCAGAAGGTAAAGTTCACCAAGCCCAACTACACCATTGATGCCTATCTGGAATATGGTGCCTGCAACGACCAGAACTGCATGCCGCCGACCAGCGTGGAAATCAATAAGTCGGGCAAATCGCCGGCGTTCGAGGCAGCCAAGGCAGACGAGACCGGCAAACAGGATCCTGCTGCGCTGGCCGCAGCTGCCAAAGCCAAGGCCGACTCCATTGCCGCCCTCAACGGCGACACGGCTAATGTCGCTGCTGCAGACACCGTTTCTGCACCCGTCCAGATGTCTGCCGACGAGGAGCAACAGCTATGGAAACCTGTCATCAAAGAGCTTCAGGAAATGGGCGGAACCGACGATCTGACCAAGAGTTCCTGGCTCTATCTGCTCTTCATGGGATTCATCGGCGGTCTCCTCGCGCTTGTCATGCCCTGTATTTGGCCCATCATTCCGATGACCGTAAGCTTCTTCCTGAAACGCTCCAAGGATGACAAGAAGAAGGGTATACGTGATGCCGTCACCTACGGCGTATCCATCATCGTGATCTTCCTCGCGCTCGGACTCGGCGTGACCGCCATCTTCGGCCCGAGCAAACTCAACGAATTGTCCACCAATGCGGTGTTCAACGTCTTCCTGTTCCTGCTCCTTGTCGTCTTCGCACTGTCTTTCTTCGGATGGTTCGAGATCAAGCTGCCGGACAAATGGGCAAACTCCGTCGACAACAAAGCATCCAACACGAGCGGCCTCCTTTCCATCTTCCTCATGGCATTCACCCTTGTGTTAGTGTCATTCTCATGCACCGCGCCCATCATAGGACTGCTATTGGTCGAGACGGTGACCTCGGGGAACTGGATCGGGCCTGCTGTCGGCATGTTTGGATTTGCACTTGCGCTCGCCGTACCGTTCACCTTATTCGCCCTCTTCCCCACACTGATGAAGAAGTCTCCGAAGTCCGGAACCTGGATGAACACCATCAAGGTAGTCCTCGGCTTTGTCGAGCTTGCCTTTGCGCTTAAGTTTCTCTCGGTCGCAGACCTCGCTTACGGCTGGCATATACTCGACCGCGAGACATTCCTGTCACTTTGGATCGTTATCTTTGGCGCCCTCGGCGCTTACTTAGTGGGCTGGCTGAAGTTCCAGAGCGATGCGATCGGCGGCGAACTCAACAAGCCCATGCCCGTTGCAGCCATCATGCTGGGCCTCTGCTCCATCGCTTTTGCCATCTATATGATACCCGGTCTGTGGGGCGCACCATGCAAGGCTGTCAGCGCCTTCGCACCTCCCATCACGACGCAGGACTTCAATCTGAACACGAAAGTGGTCACAGCCAAGTACCACGACTATGAAGAGGGCATGGCAGCAGCCAAAGCTCAAGGCAAGCCAGTACTCATCGACTTCACCGGTTTCGGATGTGTCAACTGCCGAAAGATGGAAGCTTCCGTCTGGACAGATCCGCGCGTAGCCGACAAACTAAACAAGGACTATGTCCTTATCTCACTCTTCGTCGACGACAAGACACCGCTCCCAGAGCCGATGGTGGTATCTCAGAACGGGCAGAAGCGCACACTCCGCACGGTCGGAGACAAGTGGAGCTACCTCCAGAGCAGTAAGTTCGGTGCCAACGCACAGCCTTTCTACGTCGAAGTGGACAACGAAGGCAACCCGCTCAACGGCTCTTACAGCTACAAAGAAGATATCCCTGGATATATCGATTTCCTCGACAAGGGACTCGCCAACTATCGTAAATAAAACAGAAAGCTCAGTCGTGCCTCGGTCAAGAGGCACAACTGGGCTTTTTTCAAATCATATTTGATGTTTAAGGAGACCAGAAATCATGTTAGAAAAACACATTCGTCAGCAGATCATTGAATTGATCCATCAGCAGGTGGTGCCTGCTGTTGGCTGCACGGAGCCTATGGCCGTGGCGCTCTGCACGTCACGCGCGGCCGAGATATTAGCCAAGCGGCCTGAAAAGATCGAGCTTCAGCTCAGTGCCAACATACTCAAAAACGCCATGGGCGTAGGCATTCCGGGAACCGGAATGATCGGTCTGCCGATCGCGGTGGCCTTGGGTGCGCTCATCGGAAAGTCCGAATACCAGCTCGAGGTCATCAAGGATCTCACGCCGGAAGCTTTGGAAGAAGGCAAGAAATATATAGCCGAAGACCGCATTGACATCAGTCTGAAGGACGGGATCACCGAAAAACTGTATATCGAAGTGACCTGCCGGAGCGGAGAGGACACCGCTACAGCCGTCATAGCCGGATCACACACCCACTTCATCTATGAGGAACGGAACGGGCAGGTGATATTCGACGCGCGCGAAAAGACATCGGCCGCCCAGACCGAAGATGCCATCAACCTCAACCTCAGAATGGTTTACGATTTCGCAACCACGACACCCGTCGACGAGATACGCTTCATCCTCTCTACACGCGACTACAATATCCGCGCCGCGGAAGAGTCTCTGAAAGGCAATTACGGCCACTGCCTCGGCAAGACAATGGACCGCCCGCTGAGCCATGGCATATTCGGGAACACCATATATTCACGCATCATCTCGAAGACGGCAAGTGCCTGCGACGCCCGCATGGGCGGGGCGATGATCCCGGTGATGAGCAATTCGGGCTCGGGAAACCAGGGCATCTGCGCCACGAACCCCGTTGCGGTCTACGCGAAGGAAAACGAAAACACGGAGGAAGAACTCATCCGCGCCCTCACGATGAGCCACCTGACGGCCATATACATCAAGCAGAGCCTCGGCACACTGAGCGCCCTCTGCGGCTGCGTGGTAGCCAGCACCGGCTCAGCATGCGGCATTGTCTACCTCATGGGAGGCACCTACACGCAGATGTGCTACGCCGTGAAGAACATGATCGCCAACCTTTCGGGTATGATATGTGACGGAGCAAAGCCCAGCTGCGCCCTCAAGATCAGCTCTGGCGTATCGACCGCCATGCTCTCCGCGCTGCTCGCGATGGAGGGCAAGCATGTGACGGCTGCCGAAGGCATCGTCGATGAAGACGTGGACCGCAGTATCCGCAACCTCACGAGCATCGGCAAGGACGCCATGTGTGCCACAGACAGCATGATCCTCGACATCATGACCCACAAGGGTAGCTGCTGAGCTCGACCAAATTACCATCCGGATCGCGCAGATAGAAGCTGCGCATCGGACCCATAGCACCGTGCCGCGCCACAATCCCGGGATGCAGCACGGTGCCTCCTTTTTGACCTCACTGTAAACAAAACACTTATTTTCCGGACGATCCGGCAACAATTAACAACGCTCCAACAACACTTTCGTTTTCAACA
>ONHE01000076.1 GCA_900317545.1 uncultured Prevotella sp.
ATAGCTGCACGGGATGTGCAGGATAGCTGCACGCGATGTGCGGGATAGCTGCACGCCGCCCGAACGACCGCTTTCCGCCCGGCAGACGGTTGCCTCACTCCTGCCTGATGCTGCGCACGGGATTCTCATTCGAGGCCACCCAGCTCTGCACGGCCACCGCGCCGAACGAGAAGAGCAGCACAAGGACTCCGGCGGCAGGGATCCACGGCCACCACAGAATGCGATAACCGAACTGCGAGATCCAGTCAGCCATGAAATGGTACACGACGGGCGCGGCGATGACGAACGCAATGCCGACATAGGAGAGGAACGACCGGATGAGCCGACTGCGGACCTGATTGACCGTCGAACCGAACACCTTGCGGATGGCGATCTCGCGTCGGCGCTGCTGGATGAAATAGGTTGACATGGCCACTAAACCGAGCATCGAGATGAGGATGGCCATGAAGGCAAACATCGAGACGATGTGCGACGTGCGCAGCTGGTCAGCAAAGGCTTCCTGAACTTGCTGGTCGACATAGCTGGCATCCCGTTCGGTCATCGCGGAGCGGAACACCCGGCGGTAGACACGCGCCACCTCGTTGTAGCCCTCGACAAGGTCGCCTTCCATGCGGAGCGTGATCGTCCAGACGTATTTCGGCATCCGGCTGATGTAGATGATCATCGGATGGGCTTCGTTCTCGATGTTGCGGATGTGGAAATCGGCAAACTCGCCGCCATACTGGGCCGTATTGGGCACGCCATAGAACTCGAAGTCGGTGAAAAAAGTGCGCGGTGTCTTCGAGTGAGGGCTCATCCTGATGTCGCGGAGCGCCTGTGCGTTGAGATAAAACTTGCCGGCTTCCGCCTTCCCCCCATTCTTGAGGCGCAGCCCGAAGATATCGAAGAACTGCTCATCCGCGCAGAATATCTGGAAGCTGATCCCCTTTCCGCCGAAGAAGAAGGTGTTGTTGTTGCCGCCATCCACCGGTGTTCCCATGGCAAAAGTCATGTTCCGGACAAAAGGCAGCCGGCTGACCTGCTGGGCGAAAGCAGCCATCGTGGCACTGTCGCTTGATCCGTCGGGACTGATAGAGAGCAGCCGGTCGGTGGTGAACCCCATCGGCGCATGCACCAAGTGGCGGGTCTGATGGAGCATGATGCAGGCACAGGCGAGCATGGTGATGGTAATCACGTTCTGCAGGATGATGAAAACCTTGCTCAGCCGCATCTTCGTGATGCGTGCGAATGTGCCCCGCACCACCTCGACCGGCTTGGCCCGGGAGATGATCACGGCCGGGATGGCGCCCGAGAGGAGCCCTATGAGCACGATGCCTGCCACCAACGCGAAGGCCGTCGACGGGCGCAGCAGCACCTGAAGATCAATCTTCGTGCCGAGCATCGTGCCGAATGCGGGTGCCAAAGCTGCTGTCATGCCGCAGCTTAAGATGAAGGAGAGCAGGCAGAGCACCACACTCTCGAGCATCAGCCGCACACGGACGGTCCCCCGCTGTGCCCCGAAGAGGCGCCGGGTGGCCATTTCGCGGGCCCGGCGGGATGAGAGTGCCACGGTGAGATTGATGTAGTTGATCACCGCAAAGAGCAGGATGACAAGCGCGACGGCCCCCAGTATGTTGACCAAGACGGCATCTCCACGGCGCGTGTTGCCCTGAGTCGACGGCACGCGGCTCAGATACAGACGGCTCAGCGGGGTGATAATGGCCTGGCAGGGCCATTCCTTGTTGTTGAAAGAGTCCCAGAACGAATGGAAGAAAGCGGTGAGCTCCTTCTCCCGTCCCTTGAAGGTGTGGCCCTCGCGCAGGAGCAGGAAGACGCTCGAACCGGTGAAGTTGATGCTCCCGTGACGGAATCCCTCATCCGTGTTGGCATAGTTTCCGTAACGCTCGTTATAGAAATTGACGATCGCGTCGGGCCGCTTGAAGATGCTGTTGTCGAAGTCAGCCACCACGGCAGTGACACGGAAGCGCAGCGTGTCACGGCAGACCACGGTCTGTCCCAACGCTTTGCGCCCGCCGAAGAGCTGACGCGCCAAACTCTCGGACAGCACGATGCCGCCCCGGTCGTCAAGACAGGTGGCCGGATCGCCCTCTACAAACGGTGTCTCGAACATGTCGAAGAAAGTGGAGTCGGCCAGCATGAGATCGCATTTCAGGAACTCCGTGCCGTGATGGACGCGCACCCGGTCGAAGCAGAGGCCGCATGAGTTCTCTATCTCGGGATATCTCTGGCGCAGGTAGGTTTGCACAATGTGGTGGATTCCTTCCGTAGCCGTCTCTCCCTCAAACTGCACCCCCAAGGCCTCAATGCGGTCTGCATCACGGTAATGACGGTCGACCGCTCGCTCCTGCCAGATGTAGACGCCGATCAGCAGCACGAACATCAGCGAGACCGAGAGCCCGAACACGTTGATCGCCGTATAGGCCCGGTTGCGCGAGAGGAATGTAAAGTAAGCCTTGAAATCAAACTGTTGCTTCATATCTGTATGTTTTTTGTCGTTATTCATGATCGGTTCTGGCCGTCCGGAGACATTTTCCCGGCTGCCCGGCCGGTTGCCTCACTCCTGCCTGATGTTGCGCACGGGATTCTCATTCGAGGCCACCCAGCTCTGCACGGCCACCGCGCCGAACGAGAAGAGCAGCACCAAGGCACCCGCCACAAGGACCCACGGCCACCACGAGATGCGGTAAGCGTACGCCGTGATCCACCGGTTCACCAAGTACCAGATGACAGGTAAGCTGATGACAAAGGCGACGGCCACATAGGCAAGGAACGAACGGACGAGGCGCCTCCGGACCTGATCGCCGGTCGAACCGAACACCTTGCGGATGGCGATCTCGCGACGGCGCTGCTGAATGAAGTAGGTGGACATGGCCACAAGGCCCAGCATCGAGATGAGGACGGCGACGAAGGAGAAGATGGTGAGGATGCGGATGATGCGCGTCTTTTCCTTATACACCGCTGCGATCTGCTGCGTCAGGTAGGGCGACTCCTGTGTCAGGTCCTCCTGATAGACCTTTCTGTAGGCGTCCTGTACCTGCTTGTAGGCTTCCTCCTCATCGCCCTCGACCCTGATGAGCACGCTTCCGATCATGTCATTGGAAAACAGTTGGTCAAACTGATAGACCACGGTGACCTGCGGGGCACCGCTTTCCATGTCGATGGTGTAGAGGTGGAAGTCATCCACAACACCGCTGATGGGCGTCAGGTCATAGTTCTCGTTGTAGCGGAAGGAGCGCACTCCGGGCTGCAGCTGCATGGTGGAGAAGAAGTTGGGGGAAACGTAGACTTCGACAGAGTCGCCCTGCGAGAACTGCTTTCGCACGTTGATGCCCAACAAGGAGAGGTAATCCTTGTCGACATAGAACCGCTGACAGCGTACCGCTTTCTTGCCGATGTAGGCCATCTGGTTGAATCCGCCGCGCAGCGGGGAGCACAGACAGAGCGACACTTGCCTGACGGGGGTGAGCTGGAGCAATGTCTGCTTGAAGAGATTGGCCTTGCGCGCGTCGCGCGGCACATCGATCTCCATGACGTGCTCCGTGTCGTAGCCTAACGGAGCCGTGACGAGATGGCGGATCTGACGGCTGCCGATCATGGCCAAGGCGATGAAGACGATGGTAATGATGTTCTGCACCACGATGAAGACCTTGCTGAAACGCATCTTCGTCTGATGGTGGAAGGTGCCCCTGACGACATCGATCGGCTTCACCCGCGACTGTATGGCGGCCGGCAGGAGGCCTGCAAGCAGACCCACGAAGAGCACGAAGAGCACCAACAGGAGCAGGTTGACAGGACCGGCCAAGGAGCCGATCGTGATCTCCGTATCCAACAAGCGGCAGGCATAGGGGATGAATGCCCAGGCCAAGAAGACGGAAAAGAGCACCGAGCAGAAGCACAGGATGACGCTCTCAATGACCAACCGCAGGACGATGTCACGCTTCTGGCTGCCCATCAGTCTGCGTGTGGCCATTTCCTTGGAACGGCTCCCTGAGAGCGCCACCGTGAGATTGATGTAGTTCATCACGGAGAATATGAGGATGACAATGCCTGCCAGAAAGGCGAGAAAAACCAATCCCGGACGGCCGCGCTTGCAGACGTTCGAATCGTAAGAGGAGAAATAGGTCTCGCTGAAAGGAATGAGCCGGAACGTGCAGTCCATGTGGAAAGTTTCGTGATAGATCTTCTGCAGGATGCCGTTGATATTGGCTTCCAAAGACCGGATATCCGCTCCGGGCTTCAAGCGCAGCACCACATCGGGATCGCCGAAATTGCCTCCGATGTCGAAAAACCATGGAATGCGGTCGCGCAAGAGCTCGTATCGGCCGATGATATCACAGTCGGGGAGCGACGTGTCGCGCATTTCGTCGAAGACGCCCTTCACATACACTTTCTTGTTTTCACACGTCAGCACCTTCCCCATGGCCTCTCCGTCATGGAATAACTGCCGGGCTAAGCGGCGCGAGATGACCACGTCGGTCAGGCTGTTCAATGCCGTCGAAGCGTCGCCTTCGATGAGCTGCTGGCCGAAGATGGCATGGAAGGTGGAGTCGGTGTATAGCATCGTGACTTTGACATTCTCCTCATCGGCGGTCGTCACGTGTTGTTCGCGGTTGACATGCAAGGCACATCCTTCCCCGATCTGCGGCAACTGTTTCTGCAACACCTTGATGATCTCGCGCGAAGATCCGCTGATCCGATCGGACGAAACATCGCAGCCAAGCACATACAGGCGTTCAACGCCGGGGATATCCTTGTCGATTCCGGTCTCCCGAAGATAGTAAAGGGCGATCAGGATGACAAAGGCGAAGCTGACCGAGAGGCCGAACACGTTGATAGCCGCATAGGCCTTGTTGCGCGAGAGGAACGTGAAATAAGACTTTAAGTTGAACAGTTGTTTCATTGCAATACCAATATTTCGTTGTCTTTATAGCTTTCATAACCGCTCAC
>ONHE01000170.1 GCA_900317545.1 uncultured Prevotella sp.
CGGATCGGCGTATCCGCCCGCAAAGAGCGATCCATCCATGTCCAATCCCCATTCCTACCATAGGGGCGGATATGGATTATCGATTTCAGGCGGGCACGCCGATCATCCCCTACAACGAATTGATAATCAATGCGTTGACAGAGCTATGCTCCGGACCGTCGAAAGCATAGCTCCGGGCGGCCGAAAGCATAGCTCTTGGCGCCCCGGAGGATAGCTCTGCGCGGAGCGGATGAATGGTCTTGGAAAACGGGAGGAAATATGCCCGTCGGAGACAGGCCGAAGACCGGTCGGCGGAAGGCCGGAAACGGCGCTCCGGGAGGGAGCTGATCCGAAGGACGGAGACACCGGAGGGAAGCGCAAAGGGGAAGCGGACCGGGCAGGCGGATGCCACCTCCGGGATGACGGGAGCGTCAAGGACGGCAGGCGGCAGCTGCCCGATGGAAGGACCGGCGGAAGGGGGTGCACGGGCGGGATCGGCAGGACGGACGGCGGAGGGACGGGGCACGGGAGTGGAGGAGGTATCCAATGGCGGTTTTTAAGAATTTTAACGGGGACGGCACAGGCCTCGTCCGCTGTTTCTCAATATTTTTTCTTATCTTTGCATTAGTGCGGCGGCGCTCATCCGTAGGGGCACGCCCGCAGGTCCATCGGCACTCATCCTCTTTCACAGCAGACGACAGCATGACATTCACCACAGAAAACATCTTCCTCCTCGGCTCATTTCTCGTGCTCGTGAGCATCGTGATCAGCAAGACGGGCTACCGCTTCGGCATCCCGACCTTGTTGCTTTTCCTGTTCACGGGTATGTTTTTCGGCAGCGACGGATTGGGCCTCCAGTTCAACAGTCCGCAGCAGGCGCAGGTCATCGGCATGATGGCCCTGAGCGTCATCCTGTTCTCGGGCGGCATGGACACGAAGTATCGCGAGATCCGTCCCATCGTGGCGCCGGGCGTGTTGCTGGCCACCTTGGGCGTGGTGCTCACCACGGCGCTGACAGGCCTGTTCATCTTCGAGCTCTCCCAGTGGGCCGCGCTCGACATCAAGCTGTCGCTGATTGTGTCAATGCTGCTGGCAGCCACGATGTCGTCCACGGACTCGGCGTCGGTCTTCAACCTGCTTCGGTCGCAGAAGATAGGGCTCAAACACCACCTGAGACCCACCCTTGAGTTGGAGAGCGGCAGCAATGACCCGATGGCCTACATGCTCACCATCGCCCTCATGGAGGTAGCGCTGTCGGGTGCGGAACTGTCAATTTGGGCGCTCGTGGGCACCATAGCCGAGCAGTTCCTGCTGGGTGGCGTCTTAGGATATGCGGCCGGAGGGTTTGCCGTGTGGCTCATCAACCGGATCAACCTGCCCAACGCGGCCCTCTATCCGGTGATGTTGCTCAGTCTGATCTTCATCACCTTCACGCTGACCGACCTGCTTCACGGCAACGGCTATTTAGCGGTCTACATCGCCGGACTCGTGGTGGGCAACAGCCGGTTGTCCTACCGGCGGGAGATGGAGACTTTCGTCGAGGGACTGACCTGGCTGCTCCAGATCGTACTCTTCCTCTCCTTAGGGCTGTTGGTCAATCCTTCGGAGATGATGGACGTGGGCTTCGTGGCCTTGGCCATCGCCATGTTCATGATGCTCGTGGCGCGCCCGGCGAGCGTATTCCTATGCCTGTTGCCCTTCAGGGACATCCCCGTGCGCGGCAAGGTGTTTCTCTCATGGGTCGGACTGCGCGGCGCCGTGCCCATCATCTTTGCCACCTACCCCCTGATTCATCATGTGGAAGGGGCCGCGATCCTGTTCAACATCGTCTTCTTCATCACGCTTGTCTCGCTCATTGTGCAAGGCAGTTCGATCACCTTCTTTGCCCGCCGGCTGCACCTCGAAGCTCCTCCGGAGAAGCCGCAAAGCGAGTTCGGCGTCGAGATCCCGGACGAACTCGGGCCGAGGCTCAACGAGATGACGCTGACGGAGGAGATGCTCGCTGAGGGCAACCAGCTCTCGCGGATGAGCCTCCCCAAAGGTGTGCTGGTGATGATGGTCAAACGAGGTAAGACGATCATTGTCCCCAACGGGCAGCTCCCGCTTGAGAAGGGCGACATCCTGCTGTGCCTCTCGGACGAGACCAGAAAACTGCAAGACGCGGGAAGGGAGAACGCCGGCAGCAGGAAGGGGGAGGACAAGGACAGGACCTGACCGGCGCGACTGCCACATAGGCACGCGCCGGCGAGGGCGCAGGATGTTGGATTTTTTTAGGAAAACATACTTTCGTTTTCCGAAAAATCATTAATTTTGCATCAAAATGTCACACTCCCTTACTCCGACCATGATCAGACGACCTCTTGTAATATTGCTCCTTCTCTTGCTGCCGATGCTGATGCAGGCCCAAGGCATGAGACCCATGTTTCGCGGACTGTCGGTCAGCAATGGTCTGTCTGATCTCTGTGCCAACGAGATATACAAGGACTCGCTGGGGTTCATCTGGGTTGGGACCGACATGGGAGTGGACCGTTTCGACGGCTTCTATATCCGCAACTTCCCCATCCCCGGTGCTGACACCAACCGAAAGCGCGTGAACGCCATCCACGCCTACCGCGGGAAGGTGCTGTTGGTGGGCAACAACACGGGGCTGTGGACGGTCAACGCAGTCACGGGAGAATATGTCCGGATCGACAAGCAACTGATCAACTGCACCGTCAACGACATCTGCCAGGTCGGCAGCACATTCTATATCGCTACGGCCAAAGGCCTTTTCACCTTCCGAAACGGCGCATGCAGCCATCCCGTCTACCCCGGGAAGAACGTCCTCTCGGCCAGCAACCATGTCACCCGACTGTCCTTAGACCGGCGGGGCACGCTGTGGATGTCGACCATGAACGGGCTCTTTGCCCTGCGCGAAGGACGCGCCATCCAAGCCTACAGGAACCCTGCCGGCACGCAGCAGTTCAGCAATCTGACCTGCATCGGCGACCAGATCTATCTCGGCACGATGGATCAGGGACTTTATGTGTTCAATCAGAAGACCCACAGATTTGCCAAGGGGCCGAACGTGGGATGCAACGTGATCTCCTCGCTCTCGTCGGACGGGCGGCAGACGGTCTATGTCGCGACCGACGGCAACGGTGTCCACTTCATCTCGGCACGCACGGGCGAGATCGTCAACTCGTTCACCCATGCGCCCAATGCCACCAATCTGATCCGCTCCAACTCCGTCTATTCGCTACTCGTTGACCGTGAGGGGCTGATCTGGATCGGGTTCTACCAGTCGGGACTTGACTACACGCTCTACCAGTCGAACCTCTTCCACCCGTATGCCTTCGGCACATTCAACTCGACCGACTATGTGGTGCGGGCTTTCAGCATCAACGGTCCGGAGAAGCTGATCGGAACGCGCGACGGCCTGTTCTTCATCAAGGAAGACCGCAACGAAGTCCATGTCTACACCACGCCGCAGCTCCGTTCGAAGCTCATTCTGGCCGTCAAGCGATACAGGGGACATTATTATATAGGTACGTACGGGGGCGGAATGTACGTGCTCGATCCGCAAACGGGCACGGTCAATGACTTCAGTTCGAGCGACCCGGTATTCCGGAACGGCCACATCTTCAAGCTGGCCGATGACGGGAAAGGAAACTTATGGATCGGCACTTCTGACGGACTCTACCGACTCAACGGCAAAGGCGCCCTGCAGACCTATAATCACCGCAACTCGGCATTGATGGACGGAAACGTCTATGAGATCTTCTTCGACTCGCAGCACAAGGGATGGATCTGCACCGAAAACGGCATGGCCATCTTCGATCCCGCATCACAGACCATCAGCACAGACATCTTCCCCGACGGCTTCATCCATCACGTGAAGATCCGGCAGGTCTACGAAACCCGTCATCATCAGCTGCTCTTCCTGCCGGATAAGGGCAGGATCATGACATCTTCACTGAACATGAGCAACCTCCGGGAATTAGAGATGCCGACCGCCATCGATGACGCTTCGCCCATGTTTGTGGTCGAAGACGGCGAAGGCTACCTGTGGGTGGCCAGCACACAGCACCTGATGCGCATGAGCGGAGGGCGCTACACGCTCTACAACTACAGTGACGGCATCCCGTCGGAGACCTTCAGCCTGAACGCCTATTACCGGGAGCCGGGCGGCCGGTTGTGGTTCGGCAATGCGAGCGGACTGCTCTCCGTCGATCCGAAAGACATCGAGCACGCCACGCGGCATCCTTATCCGATCTATATAACTGAGGTGATTGCCGACGGCACGTCCTATCAGCAGGACCTCTCGCTGAAGCCTCAGCAGCCTGCACGACTGTCACTCCCATCGGGTACATCAAACGTCGTCTTCCGATTCACCTGCCCAGAATATACCGATCCTTCGTCGTTCAGCTTCGAATACAGATTAGAAGGGCACGACCGGGAATGGCGCTTCCTGACGGGCAAAAACGAGGTCAACTATTACAATCTCGATGACGGGACCTATACGTTCGTATGCCGACAGCCCGGCAACGACAAGGTCTGCACGCGGATCACGGTCACGATCGGATACCCGCTCTGGGCCAAGATCGGGCTGTTCATGCTGCTCATAGCCACGGCATACCTGCTCTGGAGATTTATCATCAAGCGCTACGGGAAGAAACTGAAACGCGCCGTGAAGGCTTTTTACGAGAGCGAAAACAAAGCCGAAAAGGAAAAATACAAGACCAGCACGCTCAAAGAAGCCGAGTGCAGGCAGCTTGCCACGCAGCTCAGACAGTGTATGGAGGAGCAGCGCCCATACATCAATCCGGATCTGAAGCTGAATGATCTGGCCAAGATGAGCAACATCAGCAGCTACAACATGTCCTACCTCTTCAGCCAATACATGCAAGTCAGCTACTACGACTACGTCAACGAGTATCGCATCAATGCGTTCAAGCAGATGGTGAAAGCGGGCGGAACCGAACGCTATACATTAGAGGCGATGGCGGAGAAATGCGGTTTCAGCAGTCGGACCAGTTTCTTCAGATCGTTCAAGAAAGTCACCGGCGAAACACCCAACGAATATATCAAACGACTGAAGAAATCATCCGACGGAGTTTCAAACAATTGATTGGAACTCCACACACATCAAGCACAAATTACTCATAATCAAACCATTACAACCATATAAATGCCCAATAATTGGTTGAAATACCTCTTTCTGTTTTTTCCTTGATGCATTGGAAGATTCAAGCTACCTTTGTTGCGTTGAAAAGTGTAAAACCTGAACATTCATGAAAACTATTCATTCCAATCATGACCTCATAGCTGGCGTGTATGAAGACATGCACGAAGAAATACGGAGATATATTGCAATCCGCATCAAGGATGACGATGAAGCCAAGGACCTGTGCCAAGACGTCTTCCTGAGGCTGTTTGACTATGATATTCTGGCTAAGGAAACGATCCGCAGGTTTGTCTACACAATCGCTCGGAACATCGTGATCGACCATCTGCGCCACCACGCCATGAAGCAGACCTATACCTCTTATATATACGACAGGGCATCACGCACCTTCACGGACCCCACCAACCA
>ONHE01000171.1 GCA_900317545.1 uncultured Prevotella sp.
AAAAAAACAGCTTGCTGATGATCGGCAAGCTGTTTTCGTAGTGGTTGGGATACCAGGATTCGAACCTGGAATGACAGGACCAGAATCTGTAGTGTTACCATTACACCATATCCCATTCATTCTCCATTTCTGGAATTGCGTTGCAAAGATACTGCTTTTTAATGAATCACCAAACAAAATCAGTAACTTTTTTATTGGAAACCTTAATTTTTTCCAATTTTCATCGGGGAAACATGAATATTACGGGATTATGATGTAACTTTGTGGAAAATAACATAACACATTTACACTGAATGAATGCAACAAGCCAACTGGTAACAACTATCATCAAAGGAATACAGGAAAAGAAAGGACAGGATATCATCATTGTGGATTTGAAAGGCATTGACGGAGCGATCGCCAACTATTTCATCATCTGTCAGGGCAGTTCTCCCTCACAAGTGGAAGCCATCACCGAGTCAGTCGGAGACATGGCCCGGACGGAGTTAGGGGAGAAGCCGACCAACGTGATCGGGCTCGGTAACGATCAATGGGTAGCCATGGACTACACGGACGTGATCGTTCATGTCTTTCTACCCGATGTCCGCACGTTCTATGATTTGGAGAATTTGTGGCAGGACGCGATACTTACGAAGATACCGAACATCGACTGAGATTTGGCACAATGTTTGATGTGAACCTTTTATTACATAACTATCAAGCAACAAGAAGATGAACCCAAACGATTTAAACAGTCCCAACAAAGATAACAAACAGCCGAAGATGCCGAAGTTCAACACCAGCTGGATCTATCTGATGGTATTGGCCGGCCTGTTCTTCCTGCTCCTCGGAGGGGGCGGGGAAGCGCTTGGCGGCAGTTATCAGAAACAAGAAGCGACCTACACAAAGTTTAAGGAATACGTTGAGAAGGGTTATGTCAGTCATGTGGTCATCAACAAGGATGCGGGCACGATGCGCCTTTACATCAAACCGAAGAATATTCGCGATGTCTTCAACATGAGTGCCAAGCAGGTCGGACCTGATCCATATGTAAGCGTGGAGTTCGGTTCGGTCGATGAACTGGAAAAGTATCTGACTGCTGCACAACACGCCCGGAAACTCCGCGACTTCGGTTATGAGAACGATAAGGGCAGCAATATGCTCAACATTTTCTTCCAACTGGCCCCGTTAGTGCTGCTTGTCGTGATTTGGATATTGATCATGCGCCGCTGGGGCAACAGTGCCGGCGGAGGCGGTGGTGTCTTCAATGTGGGCAAGAGCAAGGCCAAACTCTATGAGAAGGCCAATGATTTGGGCATCACATTCAAGGATGTTGCCGGACAGGAAGGTGCCAAACAGGAAGTCCAGGAGATCGTGGAGTTTCTCAAAAACCCCAAAAAATACACTGACTTGGGCGGCAAGATTCCCAAGGGAGCACTGCTTGTCGGCCCTCCGGGAACGGGTAAAACGCTGCTCGCGAAGGCTGTGGCGGGCGAGGCGGGTGTGCCATTCTTCTCGATGAGCGGCTCCGACTTCGTGGAGATGTTTGTCGGTGTGGGCGCCAGTCGTGTGCGCGACGTGTTCCGCCAGGCAAAGGAGAAGGCGCCCTGCATCATCTTCATCGACGAGATAGACGCCGTCGGGCGTGCCCGCAGCAAGAACCCGGCGATGGGCGGCAACGATGAGCGGGAGAACACACTGAACGCATTGCTCACCGAGATGGACGGCTTCGGCACCAACAGCGGTGTCATTGTGCTGGCTGCAACCAACCGTGCCGACATGCTCGACAAGGCCCTCCTGCGCGCCGGAAGATTTGACCGGCAGATCAATGTCGACCTCCCTGACCTGACCGAACGCAAGGCGATCTTCCTCGTCCATCTGCGTCCGATCAAGGTGGACGACAGTGTCGACGTCGACTTCTTAGCCCGCCAGACCCCCGGCTTCTCGGGTGCAGACATCGCGAACGTATGCAACGAAGCGGCCTTGATCGCCGCCCGTCATGACAGCATGCATGTCGGGAAGCAGGATTTCTTAGATGCCGTGGACCGCATTATCGGCGGATTGGAGAAGAAGACTAAAGTGATGACGGCCGAAGAGAAGAGGTCCATCGCCATCCATGAAGCCGGACACGCCACCGTATCATGGTTCTGCGAGCACGCCAATCCACTGGTGAAGGTGACGATCGTACCGCGCGGACAGGCCTTGGGTGCCGCCTGGTATCTGCCGGAGGAGCGTGTGATCACCACAAAGGAACAGATGCTCGACGAGATGTGCGCCATCTTGGGCGGCCGGGCAGCCGAAGACCTCTTCACGGGACATATCTCCACGGGCGCGATGAACGACTTGGAGCGCGCCACGAAGAGTGCTTACGGCATGGTGGCCTATGCAGGAATGAGCGACAGGCTGCCCAACATCTGCTATTATAACAATCAGGAATACCAGTTCCAGCGCCCCTATTCGGAGACGACTGCCAAGGTGATTGACGATGAGGTGCTAAAGATGATCAACGGTGAATATGCCCGCGCCAAGCAGATCTTGACCGAACACAAGGACGGGCATAGGCAACTGGCCGAGCTGCTGTATAAGAATGAGGTCATCTTCGCGGAAGATGTGGAGAAGATATTCGGCAAACGTCCGTGGATCAGCAGGGCACAGGCGCTCATCAAGGAGAACGAGAAGGATGCGCCGAAATTGGAAGACATGCCCGAGGAAGTGAAGCGGGCGCAGGCCGAGCACGAAGCTGAGATGGCACGCCGGCAGCAGGCAGGCGAGCAGACCGGTACTCCTTCGACGGGCGAGGGTGTCAACATGGCATCCACAGACGAATCCAATCAAAACGCATAAGTCATGAGCGAGAAAATGAAGAATCTGATCGTGCGCACGATCACGGGCATCTTATTTGTTGCCATCATGGTGGTCTGCTTCCTTCAGGCCGAAGCAATGATCGCCGTCTTTGCCCTCATCACGGGGCTGACAGTGTGGGAGTTCACCGGATTAGTGAACGAACGGGATGACGTACAGGTCAACCGTTTTCTCTCCACAGTGGCCGGGATCTATTTCTTTCTCGCCGTTGCGGGCCTTCAGATCGGCATGACAGCGGGGTTCGCCATCTTCATCCCCTACCTGCTGACCATCGTCTATCTCTTCATCAGCGAGCTTTACGCGAAGAACAAAGACGCCATCCAGAGCTGGGCCTACACCATGCTCGGGCAGATGTATATCGCCCTTCCCCTCTCGATGATCAACGTGCTGGCATTCCAGCCCGCACCTGACGGGCAAGGGGTGCAGTTTGACACGCTGCTCCCACTGAGCATCTTCATCTTTCTCTGGACCAACGACACGGGGGCCTACTGCAGCGGTTCGCTCTTCGGACGCCACAAGCTCTTCCCGCGCATCAGCCCGGGCAAGACCTGGGAAGGCAGCATCGGCGGCGGCGTGCTCGTGCTCATCGTGGCGGCTATCATCGGTATGATCGCCGGACGCGGGACGGATGCCCATATCCTGAACCTCTGGCAGTGGCTCGGACTGGGACTGGTCGTAGCCGTAGTCGGCACCTGGGGCGATTTGGTGGAAAGTCTCTTCAAGCGCACTTTAGGCATCAAGGACAGCGGAAATATCCTGCCCGGACACGGCGGAATGCTCGACCGCTTCGACTCCTCGCTGATGGCGATACCCGCAGCCGTGATCTATCTCTACACGATTACATTATTCTAAAGCCGGTTCCAGCAAACGGTACCGACGAAAAGAGGATCCCCCCGATCCTCTTTTTTTGTGTCTCAGCCCTCCCCTTTTTACCTCCGTTCCGACCACTTCTGACACCCTCAAAAAACACAGCTGTCATGCGGCCCACGCAGAGCTATGCTTTGGACGGCCAAGAGCTATCATATGGGGCGCCCAAAGCTATCATATGGACGGCCCAAAGCATAGCTCTGCGCAAGGCATATCTTACAACCAATCTAATCACTTGTAAACTAACGAGTTAGCAAACAACAGAAGGAGACAAGGCAAAGGCACCTGACGCGCATCGGAAAGCGACGTGGCAGAACGCCCGGAAACGGGTGACAGAAAGTGAAGAAACAAGCGAAGGGGAGAGCAAAAACAAGAAATGAAAAATGGGGAAACAAGAGGTGGCGTGATCGGGCGGTCGAGATCAGATCGTCAAAAAATTTCATCGGAGATCTCGGATGCGCAGGTCGACATTGAGACCTTCCGTTGCCTGCCGGATTGAATCAATGCCCGTGACGCCGAAATGGCAGGGATAGAGCGTCCGGGGGCGAATGATGCGGACGGCGCGTGCAAACTGCGCCACGTCCATGGCTTCCAAATGGTCGCAGGGCAGGAAGGCGATGTCGATATCCTTCAGCTGCTGCATCTCCGGAATAAGTTCGGTGTCGCCGGCAATGTAGACCCGGAAGCCGTCGAAATCGAGCAGGTATCCGTTGGCCCAAGACTTCGGGGCGTGGCCGAGCTTGCCCGGTGTGAGGATGTAGGCAGGCAACGCATAGACGGTCACTCCTTTGCCGAGGTCGGCCTTGAAGTTGTTGCGCATGATGACACAGTTGTTGCGCAGCGCCGTCCGGCTCAGTCTGCGGAAGCAGCGCGAGGGCAGGAGGATGTTGGTGGAGGGCTTGGCCAAGAGCCCGACCGCATAGGGGTCGAAATGGTCCTGATGGTCGTTGGTGACGAGAATGAAGTCGGCTTTGGGCTTATCGGTATAGTCGACAATGGGACGGACGGCACTGCTCACGGGGTCGACCTCGATCTCCATGCCGTCATACTGTATCTGGATGCTCGTGTGCTTGACCGGTCTGATGACCAGTCGCTTGCCGTTCTTGAGGACAAACTCGTCGCGGGGCTCATCGTTGCGGTAGAAGATGAAGATGCCGACTGCGACCACCACGGCGGCCAGGGCAAACCATTTGAGTTTAGACATGCCTGCCGTCCTCCAATAATCTGTACATGATCCGGGCCGCATTCTGCGGAGCCGACGTGTCGCCGAGCAAAGTCCTGACCTCCCTGTAGCCGTCAAGCATGCGCCTGCGAGGCTCTCCTTCGGGGAGCAGCAGGTCGAGCTGTTCCTGCATGTTGCGCACGGAGAAGCGGTCGGCGAGCAGCTCGGGAACAATCTCACGGCCTGCTATGAGATTGACAAGGGAGATATAGTCGACCTGCAGGATGTGATTGAAAGCGAAACGGATCAGATGGGGCACAGGCGTCTCGTAGCAGACCACCTGCGGAACGTCAAACAAGGCCGTCTCGAGCGTGGCCGTTCCGCTCGTCACAAGGGCCGCGCGGGCATGAGAGAGCAGCGCGTAGGTCTCATTGCGGACCAGAGCCACCTCCTGCCCAGCCATCATCTGCGCATAAAAGCTGTCATCGATCGAGGGCGCACCGGCCAGCACCGGCTGACAGTCGGGGAAGCTGCGGGCCGCTTCGAGCATGGCCGGCAGGTTGTCGCGGATCTCCTGCCGACGGCTCCCGGCAAGCAAGGCGATGACGGGCCGGTCAGTTTCGAGCGGTCGGGACGAAGGGTTCAGGGCATTCTGACGCGTCACAAACTGTCCGAATGTTTCATCATAATTTTTCCGAAACTGCATCACTTCTTCGGCCGTAGGATTGCCCACGTAGTGGATCTTGTAGTGATGCTTCTGCTCGAAGAACGGCACCTCGAAGGGCAGAATGGAGAAGAGCGCCGTCACGTCACGCCGTATCGCCCGGATGCGCCATTCCTTCCAGGCCCAGATCTTGGGCGAGATGTAATAGAAGACGGGGATCTGGGTACGGGAACGGACAAACTTCGCGATGTTCAGATTGAATCCGGGATAGTCGACGAGGATCACTGCATCGGGCGCCCAGCTGACAATGTCACGCTTGCAGTGACTCATGTTGCGGAAGATTGTGCGCAGATGGAGCAGCACAGGGACGAACCCCATGTAGGCCAGCTCCTTGAAGTGCTTGACCCGGACGCCTCCTTCGGCAGCCATCAAGTCGCCTCCGAAGAACCGGAACTCAGCCTTCGGGTCTTCTGTCTTGAGCGCCCTCATCAGCCGTGAGGCATGCAGGTCGCCGCTCGCTTCGCCAACGATCAGATAGTATTTCATCCGTTTCAGTGCATGATGGTTATCGCCAGCGTGTCAGAGATTCCACGCGTCTACCTCGCGGATAAAGTCGAAGGCCGTCACGTCCATCAGCGTCGGCGTCACCGCCACATAGCCATGGTTGAGCGCCCACTGGTCTGTATCCTCCGCATCGGGTTCATCATTCTGATAGTTACCGAGCATCCAGAAGTAGTCATAGCCACGCGGGTGATGCTCTTTGACCACTTCATTGACCCACCGGCCATAGGTCATGCGGCACGCCCGCACACCTTTGAAGTCGCTTCCGACGGGAAAATTCACGTTCAGACAGATACCTTTGGGCAGCCCGTCACGCAACACGCGGTCCACGATCTTATGCACATAGGGCCGCAGCGGCTCCAAGTCGGCCTCCTCCCGATAGTCACAGGAAGAGAAAGCCACCGAAGGAATGTATTTCATACAGCCCTCCATCACGACACCCATCGTGCCGGAATAGTGGGAATTGACCGTTGAGTTGTCCCCATGATTGATCCCCCCGAGCACCAGATCGGGCTTCCGGTCCGGGCAGAGCTGGTCGAGAGCGAGCTTGACACAGTCTACAGGCGTCCCGTTACATGACCAGACCTCCACGTCGCCCATGTTATGGCGCCGCTTGAGACGCAGAGGAATAGCCGCAGAGAAGGCACACGAAAATCCTGATCTTGCCGATTCGGGCGCGCAGACGAGCACGTCAGCCATTTCGCTGACCATCTTCACAAGCGTGCGAATGCCGTTGGCGTGATAGCCGTCATCATTGGAAATGAGGACGAAAGGTCTTTTAAAATTCATCATTAATCGTTTAAATTCATGGCAAAAGTACGAAAAAAGGTTTATATTTACCTCTTTCTCACATAAAATATGTAACTTTGCAATCTAAATAATCGTAAGAAAAGACCGATAGAATGGGAAAAATAATTGCTTTAGCCAACCAGAAAGGCGGTGTGGGAAAGACAACGACGACCATCAATCTGGCCGCTTCGCTCGCCACACTGGAGAAGACCGTGCTCGTCGTCGATGCCGACCCTCAGGCCAACGCATCAAGTGGGCTGGGTGTGGACATCAAAGAAGTGGACTGCTCGCTCTATGAATGCATCATCGACCACGCCGATGTGCGGGAGGCGATCTACACCACCGACATCGACGGACTTGACATCATCCCCAGCCACATAGACCTGGTAGGTGCCGAAATAGAGATGCTCAACCTTGACAACAGGGAAAAACTCATCAAGAAACTGCTTGACCCTATCCGTAACGAATATGACTATATCCTGATCGACTGTTCCCCTTCGTTGGGACTGATCACTGTCAATTCGCTCACTGCAGCAGATTCGGTCATCATCCCCGTGCAGTGTGAGTACTTTGCACTCGAGGGCATCAGCAAGCTCCTCAACACCATCAAGATCATCAAGAGCAAGCTCAATCCGAAATTGGAGATTGAAGGTTTCCTGCTCACCATGTACGACAGCCGCCTCCGTCTGGCCAATCAGATCTATGATGAGGTGAAACGCCACTTCCAGGAACTGGTCTTCAAGACCGTCATCCAGCGCAATGTGAAACTCAGCGAGAGTCCCAGTCACGGACTGCCGGTCATCCTCTACGATGCCGACTCGACCGGTTCGAAGAACCATCTCGCACTCGCCAAAGAGATCATCAGCAAGAACTCAGAACGGAAGTAGACTTCCATAGCATTCAAAAACCTACTTTTCAGAGTCAAGAATGGCCGTACGCAAGAAATACAACGCAACCACAAAGAGCAACGCCTTAGGACGTGGGCTCGACGCACTCATATCAACCGAGAACGTCCATACACAAGGAAGCTCCACCATCAGCGAAATTCCGATCGAGCAAATTGAGGCAAATCCGGACCAGCCACGCCGCGAATTCGACCAGGAGGCACTGCAGGAACTCGCCCATAGCATCAGGGAAATAGGCATCATACAGCCTATCACCTTGCGTCAGGTGGCCTCGAACAAGTTCCAAATCATAGCCGGGGAACGCCGATGGAGGGCCTCTCAAATAGCCGGACTGCAATCCATCCCGGCCTATATACGCACAATCAGCGACGATAACGTCATGGAAATGGCACTCGTCGAGAACATTCAGCGCGAGGATCTCAATGCCATTGAGATCGCACTGGCCTACGAGCACCTGCTCGAAGGGGAAGGCATGACACAGGAAAAGGTGTCGGAACGCGTCGGAAAGAGCCGCACGGCCATCACCAACTACCTCCGTTTGCTCAAGCTCCCCGCACAAGTGCAAATGGCATTGCAAAAGAAAGAGATAGACATGGGACACGCCCGGGCCTTGCTCGCGGTCGAAAGTCCCTCGCTGCAGATAAGACTCTTCAAGGAAATACAGAAGAACGGATGGTCCGTACGCAAGGTAGAGGAGATGGCCCAGCAGCTTAAGAACGGCGAAGACATAGACAGCGGGAAACGGAAAATAATGGCTAAGGCCAAGGTTCCGGCAGCGTTCGGCGAAATGAAAAAGCGCCTCTCAACCTACTTCGGCGCCAAAGTGCAGCTGCATTGTACGGCAAAAGGAAAAGGAAAAATCAGCATTCCGTTCAGCGACACGGCCGATCTGGATCGGCTGATGAGCATCTTCGATCAACTGAAAGAGCAGCAATAGCATCGTGAGCAGACCCTTTTCCATCATATTCCGCATAGGCATGTTAGCGGCAATCCTGCTGTTTTCGTCAGCGAAAGCCAACGCTCAGACTGCCGACTCCACCCATCTCAAACCGATGGCGGCCGCCCCCGACAGCATCAGCCCTATGCTGTCTGACACCCTGCCCGTCAAGATGAAAGGGCGGGATTGGGCAACATGGCGCCCCGAAGCGAAGCGCGCGCTTTGGCTCGCACTCGTTCTGCCGGGCGCAGGGCAGATCTACAACCGGAAGTATTGGAAACTCCCGATCGTCTATGGAGGCTTTGTCGGATGCGCATATGCCATGCGATGGAACAACATGATGTATAAAGACTACTCGCAAGCCTATATGGACATCATGGACGATGACCCAAACACGCAGAGCTATAATCAGTTTCTGCACCTCGGGAAAACCATCGATGACTCAAACAAAGCACAGTGGACAAACATTTTCAAGCAGCGTAAGGACCGCTATCGGAGATGGAGGGACCTGAGCTTTTTCTGCATGATCGGCGTCTATGCGCTGTCTGTGATCGACGCCTATGTAGACGCTTCGCTGTCCGAATTTGACATTTCCGATGATCTCAGCATGCGTGTGGGTCCGGCAATCCTGCCCTCCGCAGCCAATGGACGCAACCTCCGGCAGGCCGGATTAGGATTGCAGTGCAGCCTGAACTTTTAGAATCAATAACACAAAAATATAGAATGAAGCGAATTTATCTATTGATTGCCACCCTGATACTTGGCCTTTCCGGCGCCGTGCAGGCGCAGAGCCAGAACGAGAAGAATGAAATCAAGGTGACAAACGCACAAGGAGTAGAAGAAGTAATAGACTTACCGGAGGGCATGACGACCGAAATAGACAGTCTGTTGCATCTTTACCATACGAAAACCTACTTAAAACCGGACACCTCATGTAATCTCCCGGACATCAATCCGATATATGAGAAGGAGGTATACAAAGACCGCCTGCGCCGCATACCGACCATCATCGAGATGCCTTACAATGATGTGGTGCAAAAATTCATCGACCGTTACAGCAACGAACTGCGCCGGTCGGTGAGCTACATGTTAGGTGCGTCCAACTTTTACATGACCATTTTCGAACAGGCTCTTGAGGTCTACGGGCTCCCTTTGGAGCTGAAGTACCTGCCGGTGATTGAATCCGCGCTGAACCCTTCAGCCGTCTCGCGGGTCGGCGCCACCGGTCTGTGGCAGTTTATGCTCAACACCGGCAAACGCTATGGGCTCGAAGTGAACTCCTTGGTGGATGAAAGACGTGACCCGATCAAATCATCCTACGCTGCGGCACACTATCTGAGCGATCTCTATAAGATATTCGGCGATTGGAATTTAGTCATCGCCGCCTATAATGCAGGGCCCGAAAAGATCACCAAGGCCATTCATCGTGCCAAAGGACAGGCCGACTATTGGCAGATCTATCCTTATCTCCCGAGGGAAACGAGGGGCTATGTGCCGGCTTTTATAGCGGCAAATTATATCATGACATACTACTGCGAGCACAACATCTGTCCCATGATGACCGATCTTCCTGCCAAGAGTGACACGGTCGTAGTGGACCGGGACTTCCAGTTCGAACAGATTTCGCACGTGTTGGGGATCTCGATTGACCAGTTGAAAGAGTTGAACCCTCAGTACCGCCAGAATATTGTCAACGGCACCACGAAGCCTTCCGCACTCCGCCTTCCTGCCTCCCTGATCACGAAGTTCATAGATCACGAAGACTCGATCTTGGCCTACACGTCGCCCGTGATGCTCAACAAGCGGGTTGAAGTGGAAGTGAACGAGGACGTGGCTGAAGTCAGCAGCCCGCGCAAAAGCAAGAGCTCGCTCAAGAAGAGCAGAGGCAAACGCTCGCGCGACCGCAGAAGCCGACGTGGCAAAAGTGTCACTGTCAGATCGGGTGACACACTTTCCGAAATTGCAGAGCGCAACCACACGACGGTCAAGAAGCTCAAGAAGCTGAACAAGATCAGCGGTAACACGATCAGAGCCGGTAAGAAACTTAAAGTGAAATAAGCGTTGCGGGGTGTCCACACACCGAAAAGCGAAGTTTTCAATTATATATGAGCATGGTAGAAGATCTGAGTCTGAAAGAGAAAGAAAGAGAAGCTGCTGAAGAGCAAGTCGTCAACAAGGCTTTCCAGCATTTGCTGGAGACTTACTTAGCATCGCGCCATCGGAAAAAGGTGGACATCATCACGAAGGCTTTCAACTTTGCCAAGCAGGCCCACAAGGGTGTCCGCCGCCTTTCGGGAGAGCCCTACATCCTGCACCCGATCGCCGTCGCGCAGATCGCATGTGAGGAAATGGGGCTCGGCTCAACGAGCATCTGCTCGGCTCTGCTCCATGATGTGGTCGAGGATACCGACTATACTATTGAGGACATAGAGAACATCTTCGGCGGCAAGATCGCGCAGATCGTGGACGGACTGACCAAGATCAGCGGCGGAATCTTCGGCGACAAGGCCTCCGCGCAGGCCGAGAACTTCAAGAAGCTGCTGCTTACGATGAGCGATGACATACGTGTCATCCTAATCAAAATATGCGACCGGCTCCACAACATGCGCACGTTGGACAGTCAACCTGCCAACAAACAGTATAAGATAGCAGGCGAGACGCTCTATATCTACGCGCCTTTGGCCAACCGGCTGGGGCTGAACAAGATCAAGACAGAGCTGGAAAACCTGAGCTTCAAGTTTGAGCACCCGGAAGAATATGCTAACATTCAGAACAAACTTTCATTCACCAAGGAGGAGCGCGACAAGCTTTTCGACGACTTTACGAAGCCCATCCGGGAGGCTTTGGACAAGATGGGACTGACCTATGAGATCAAGGCGCGGGTAAAAAGCCCCTACTCCATCTGGAACAAGATGCAGAACAAGCATGTCACCTTCGATGAGATCTATGACCTGCTGGCCGTCCGCATCATCTTCACACCAAAGGTCAGGCAGGAGGAGATCAATGAATGCTTCCAGATATATGTGGCCATCAGCAAGATCTACAAGAGCCATCCGGACCGCCTCCGCGACTGGCTGAACCATCCGAAGGCCAATGGTTACCAAGCCTTGCATGTCACCTTGATGTCGAAGCAGGGTCGTTGGATAGAGGTACAGATCCGTAGCGACCGCATGAATGAAGTCGCCGAGCAGGGCTTCGCGGCCCACTGGAAATACAAGGAGGGCGCCGAGATCATTGAAGATGAGGGCGAACTGAACGAGTGGTTGCGCACGATCAAGGAGATTCTGGATGATCCGCAGCCCGACGCGATGGACTTTCTCGATGCTATCAAGCTCAACCTCTTCGCCTCCGAGATATTTGTCTTCACCCCGAAGGGCGAAATCAAGACCATGCCGGCAGGTTGCACGGCGCTCGATTTCGCGTTTCAGATCCACACTTTTTTAGGCAGTCACTGCATCGGAGCAAAGGTCAACCACAAGCTCGTGCCGCTCAGCCACAAGCTGCAGAGCGGAGATCAGGTCGAGATACTCACCAGCAAGTCGCAGCATGTGCAGCCCAACTGGATCAATTTCGTATCGACCGCGAAGGCCAGAGGAAAGATACAGGCCATCCTCCGACGTGACAACCGAGAGACGCAGAAGGCAGGCGAGAAGATCCTGAAAGATTGGTTGGAGAAGAACGAGATGGAGCTGACGACCTCGGTGATGGACCGTCTGTGCGACTATCATGAGGTGCAAAAGCACGAAAGCTTGCTACAGGCTTTGGGAGAAAAGACCATCATCCTCGGCGAAAAGGACCTCGACGAGCTCCAGGGACGACGCAAAAAGAAAGCGAACACATCGGGTTGGCGCCGCTACGTGCCATTCATGCACGACAAGAGCAAGGATGACGTCAAGGCGAAAGCCCAGACGGATGCCGTGCAGACCTACGACGCCGAAGGCTATCAGGCCACTCCGGGCAACAAGCCGCTCTTTACGGTGCCCAAAGACCTAAACAAGAAGAAGCCGATCATCATCAACGAGGCCAACATCGGCACGTTGCTCTTCCCCACATGTTGCCACCCCATACCCGGCGATGACATCCTCGGCTACATCGACAATCGCGGTCACATCGAGATACACAAGCGTGCCTGCCCCGTCGCAAGCCGCCTCAAGTCGAGCTTCGGCAACCGTATCCTCGACGCAAAATGGGATATGCACCGACAGTTATTCTTTGATGCAGTGATCGAAGTGCAGGGCATCGACCGCAAGGGCATCTTCCACGATGTGTCGGAAGTCATCTCCGACAAGATGAATGTCAATATCCACCGCGTCAATTTCTCTGCAGATGACGGCATATTCCAGGGAAACATCGAGATCAAAGTGCACGACCGCGACGAGGTCCGCATCATCATGGAAAACCTGAAGCAGATCGAAGACCTCCAAGAAGTGCGCCAGATCCTCTGACAGAGACGGTCACACACCACGCCCCACATACGGAGAGCCAACACGAATGAACGAGCAGAGAAAGCAGGCAACTTATATTATATAAAGGTATACCTTATATTATATACAGCGATTCCTATGCTTGCATGAAGAAATCACTTGGATCACATAAAACCACAAATACAACTACGATGAAAAAACTAACCCTACTGATGCTCACGCTGCTGGCCTGCATGACGGCCGGAGCAGCCAACAAGTATGACAATCCAGACACGCTCTTCGTGGCACGCGACGGCTCTGCCGAGTTCCGAAACATCGACGATGCCATCGAGGTCTGCCGTGCGTTCATGGAATACCACAAAGTCATCTTCGTCAAACGAGGCGTTTACAAGGAGAAGCTGATCATCCCCTCATGGCTGACCAACATCGAGATATGCGGCGAAGACCGTGACCAGACCATCATCACATACGACGACCATGCCAACATCAGGCGACCGGAGACAGGAAAGGCCATGGGCACCTTCCGCACCTTCACGCTCAAGGTGGAGGGCAACGACATTACGCTGAAGAATATCACCATCGAAAACAACGCCGCACGTCTCGGACAAGCAGTCGCACTGCACACCGAGGGAGACCGACTGCTGTTCATCAACTGCCGCATACTCGGCAATCAGGACACGATCTACACCGGCACGGCTCACACGCGGCTCTACTTCAAAGACTGCTTCATCACAGGCACGACCGACTTCATCTTCGGTCCGTCAACAGCATGGTTTGAGGGTTGCACGATCGCAAGCAAGATCAACTCCTACATCACCGCCGCTTCGACACCCGCCGATGTCCCATTCGGCTACGTCTTCAACCGCTGCAGGCTGATCGCCGAAGACGGTGTGGACAAGGTTTACTTAGGCCGTCCGTGGCGCGAACATGCCTACACGCTGTTCATGAACTGCGAGATGGGACCGCAGATACGCCCCGAAGGATGGCACAACTGGGGCGACCCGGCCCGCGAGAAGACGGTCCGCTACGCTGAATACAACAACCATGGAGCCGGCGCTACGGCCACGCAACGCGTCGCCTGGAGCCGTCAGCTCACCCGTAAGGAGGCT
This sequence comes from uncultured Prevotella sp., assembly GCA_900317545.1. GTDB lineage: Bacteria > Bacteroidota > Bacteroidia > Bacteroidales > Bacteroidaceae > Prevotella. The sequence continues at coordinate 14,260 of ONHE01000171.1, forward strand.
GCCCGGATCACCCTCGCCACCGTGTTCAGGGAAGACAACAGCTGGATTCCACAACCGTAGAGCACCCGCTGACCCGCCGAAAGACATGCCCACACCTGGGGAAGCAATAGTCAGCAGCGGTGGCCATCCTCGCCCACAACCGGCAAAAAATCCGTCAGCCATAGCAGGACATCATTCCGGAAAGGCATCAGACTGACCGCAGCAGCACCAGTCGGATGCCTCTTTTTTACCAACACTGCAACTCATTATAAATCAGACGGTTACAACGCGCCGCGCGGAGCTATCATATGGAGCCTCGAAAGCTATGATATGGAGCGCCCAAAGCATAGCTCTTGGCCGCCAAAAGGATAGCTCTGCGCAGCCCTCCTCTATCGTCTGCCGCTCACACCTCATAGATACGTCCCGTCGTTCCCGTTACTGAGGAGCAACCGAAGACCACAGTCCGCCCTGTTCATAGACTTTTCCGGCATGTCTTCCCTGCCACAACGGCAGAGACCGAAAAACCACGGTCCACAGGCATCCCTAAAATCCCGACAGATCTTCTGTGGCAACCGCATAGTTAATATTTGTGAAATTCTAATAATTTTAATAACGTATCTAAATAAAAATTTATATCTTCGCACCAACAAGCTTGAACATGTTGCATACAGACATGGAATGACCACCCGCAACACACAATCTACTTTAGACAAAACAACAGCTGATCCACACGACTGACAAATTATTTTTCTAATATCTAAATCAATCATGTTTATGTATCTACAAATCAAAAGAGCCTCTATGGCATTGCTTTTAAGCCTTTTCTGTTTTGTGGCCTATGCCCAGAAGACAGTTACAGGAACAGTGAAAGACGCACAGGGCGAGCCTTTGATTGGCGTAACCGTGCAGCTGCCCAACGGGCAGGGAGCCGTTACGGACATCGATGGTAACTTCCGGTTGACAAACGTGAAGAGCACCGACAAGCTGACAATCTCTTACGTTGGATGCAAAACACAGGTCATCACTGTGGGCAGCCAGACCACCTTCAACGTTGTCATGCAGTCGAACGACAAGAGCCTTGACGAAGTCGTCGTGATCGGCTACGGCACGATGAAGCGTCGTGACCTGACCGGAGCCGTGGCTTCCGTGACCGGCGAAGAGTTGGCCAAGAATCCGGTGAGCAACGTGGCCGAAGCCCTGCAGGGACAGCTTCCCGGCGTCAACGTCATCTCGCAGGACGGCCGTCCGGGCGCTACGGTGTCCATCCGCGTGCGTGGAGGAGGATCAATCACACAGAGCAACGAGCCGCTCTACGTTGTCGACGGCATCCAAGTGTCCGGCATCGACGACATCCCGGCAGACAACATCGAGAGCATCGACGTGCTGAAGGATGCCGCATCGACGGCCATCTACGGTGCCCGAGGTGCCAACGGCGTCATCCTCATCACGACCAAGACGGGCCAGAAAGGCAAGCCAACGGTCAAGTATAATGCCTACTACCAGCTCCAGCAAGCTCCTGACAAGCTCGATGTGATGGATGCTTACGACTACGTGCTATGGACATGGAGCTACGCCACGGCCTATGGAGCCAGCTACGGAGACCATGTTGCGAAGTATTTCGGACTCGGAAGCAAGTACGGAAACCACCTCAGCGAGTACAAGAGTGTCACTGCGCACAACTATATGGATGACATCATGCAGAACTCACACACCTGGAACCACGATCTTTCGCTGTCAGGCGGCACCGAGCACAATCAGTATTATGCCACCATTGACTATACGAACGGTGACGGAACACGTCTGAACACAGGCTTCCGGCGCTGGAACGGCAACTTCAAGTTTGCCCAAGACATCACCAAGAACCTGAAACTCGACCTCGATCTACGCTACACAGAAATGCGCTTCCGCGGCACTCGCTGGGAGTATGCCACATCTGTCTACGCCTATAAACCCGTAGACAACCCGCTCGGAGAAAACCCCGACCCCTCTGACTTCGGACAAGGCAGCGCCGCTGTGGAAGACAATCTGAACCCCGTCGCACTCGTCAACAACTACGACAACATCAACCTGCGTCACCGCATCCGGGCCAACGGCGCCCTCACATGGAAAGTGATCAAGGGACTCACCGCACGCACCGAACTCACACTGGGACGCAACTGGCGCGAGCAACAGAACTGGGACGGCGGCCTCGAGGATACAAAACCAACCGCAAAGCTGACCAAGGACGAGGGCTACAACGTGCGCTGGACTTCGACCGTCAACTATGCGATTCCCGGATTGGGCAAGGATCACAAGGCCGACATCATGGCCGGCAATGAAGTCCTGGCATCCAAGTCGAGCACAAGCATCATCTACGGGTCAGGCTATCCCGAAGAGTGGGATATGGAATATGCGTTCGCCAATATGAGAAACACGAATCCCGCATTGGGCGAAGACCAGTTCAACAACTCCGTCGACACGCCTACACACACGCTGTCATGGTTTGGTCGTGCCAACTATTCCTACTTAGGCCGCTACCTCCTCACAGCTACGCTGCGCGCGGACGGATCCTCCAAGTTCGCCCCCAACCATCACTGGGGCTACTTCCCCGCTTTCGCAGCCGGCTGGCGTATATCCGATGAGCCCTTCATGGCTGGCACTCAAGACTGGCTGAGTAACCTCAAGCTGCGCCTGTCGTATGGTACTTCAGGTGCTGACAATATCGACGCATCGCTCTGGAAGGCAACATGGACAACCAGTTCGAAGACGGTTGACGGCGTCGTCAAGACCATCTACGTCCCGGGAAGCATGAAGCCGAACCCTGATCTGAAATGGGAATCGACCACCTCACGCAACCTCGGACTTGACTACGGCTTCTGGAACGGACGCCTGCGTGGTAGCTTGGACTTCTACTGGAACTCCACCAACAACATCCTCATGAAGGTTCCCGTCGACTCATCCACCGGCTACAGCTATCAGTTCCAGAACGTCGGCAAGACCTCCAACAAGGGTTTCGAACTCTCACTGGCCTACGACATCTTCCAGACAAAGGACTTCAACCTCCGCCTCACGGTCACCCACAACTACAATAAGAACAATGTGGACGAGCTGTATGACGGCGTCAACACCGACACGGCCACCGGATGGGGATCGACCATGCGTAAACCCTACTATGACTACATCATCCGTGAGGGCCGTCCCGTAGGCCTCATCCAGGGCTTCAAATCTGCCGGATGGTACACATTGGACGACTTCGACTACAGCAACGGCGTCTACACGCTGAAGCAGGGCGTCCCCGACACGAAGGAAATCGTCAACTATGCCGGCGGCAGCAACTTCAAGTTGGCAAACGGACAGACAGCTTTCCCGGGCATGGTGAAGTTTGAAGACGTCAGCAAAGACGGTGTCATCGACAATGATGACGTTACGATCCTTGCCGAAACACAGGCAAAACACACCGGCGGATTCAACATCTCCGGCAACTGGAAGAGCATTGACTTCATGGCTGGATTCGTCTATCAGATTGGCGGAAACATCTACAACGCCAACGTCATGCACGACATGATGGGCAATAAGGACAACATGCT
>ONHE01000178.1 GCA_900317545.1 uncultured Prevotella sp.
CGGAATGTTCCCTTGTAGCTGAGCGTGGTCTTCCCGTGGGAGTCGGTCTTCGTGTTGATCACGATCACGCCGTTGGCGGCGCGCGAGCCGTAGATGGATGCGGCCACGCCATCCTTGAGGACGGTGATGCGCTCGATGTTGTCGGGGTTGAGATCGCTTAGCTCCAATTCCGTGGGATAGCCGTCGATGACGATGAGCGGATTGGTTTCGGCGATGAGGGTGGAGATGCCTCGGATGGTGATGTTGCCGTCCTTGTCGAGCACGACGCCCGCTACCTGGCCCTCCATGATGTTTTTCAGGTTGGCGTTGAGCTTCGCGTCGAGCTGCTTGGCGGTGATGGAGCCGAAGGCGCCTGTGGCCCTTTCCCTGGCGATTGTCTGATAGCCGGTGACGATGATGTCGCTGACGGTGTTCGCTTCGTCATGGAGTATGATCACGTTCCGCGTCGAACGGGCCTTTCGTTCCAGCGTTTTCTTCCCGACATAAGAGAATGACAGCGTCTGCTCGGGTAACACGCCGGTCAGGCTGTACTTGCCTTCGGCGTTGGTGGCCGTAGCCTTTGACGTGCCCAAGACCTTCACCGTTGCGCCTGCGAGGGGTGTTCCGTTGCTGTCAAGCACCTGTCCGCTCACGCTCGGCAGCACTTTCGCGGCCGGTATCTGATGGACCAGACGGATCTGGATGAACTCGTTGTTAACCGAAGAGGTGAAAGGCAGTCCGCTGAGGATCATTCTGACGGCTTCCGGCGCGTATGCTTCCCTGATCGTTGCTGTGACGGTATAGCGGCTGATGTCATCGTAGGAATAGTTGATCCTGTAGTAACCCGATTGGACTTCGACCTGACGAAGGGCGGTCGGCAGGGCTACCTTTTTTAGCGACAGCGTGATCTTATTTCCTTGTGAGCTGGCCTCCAAGGATGCAAGAGATAGAAGCAAGCTCAGGACGACCGTGAGGATTTGGATCTTTCTCATAGCTGAAAGTTTTTACATGGTTGATATCTCATGATGGCTGTTCCATCAACTATATACCCTATATTTAATACTGCGAAATTGGAAAACAGGTACAAGAAAAATGTAAAAAAGAGAAAACCGTCAGCAAGGGCTATCTGATCACTATCGCGTCGTTTTCCTGCTCGATATGGACCACGCCTAAGTCATTCATGTTGCGGATGGCTTCCGCGAGACTGTTTCTGCGATTGGCCACGAAGTGAAGGCGGATACCCATCTTCCGGGTGTCTTCAAACACGATGCTGACGTTGTACCATCGGCCCAAGTCCTGCATGATCTCGAAGAGCGTCTGGTTGTCGAAATAGAAGAAACCCTGGTGCCATTGCTGGTAGGAATAGGTGTCCACCTCTTTCACCGCGAAGCTTCTGTCACTCTTGAGGGAAGCCATTTCGCCTGGCTTGAGCGTGCACTGGCGGCCGTTTCTGCTCACGGAGACACTGCCTTCGATGAGCACCACGCTGGCGTTGCGTGCCGAATAGGCCCGGAGGTTGAATGTCGTGCCGTGGACGATGGTGGTGAAATAGTCGGTCTCCACCTCAAAGCGGCGCCCGCCATCCTTCGCTACCTCGAAGTAAGCCTCGCCCTGCAGGCGGACGATCCGCTTGCCGTGGTCGAACCTCTCTGGGAATGTGAGCTTGCTGTCGGCATTGAGCCAGACCTTTGAACCGTCGGGGAGCGTCACCTGAAAGTCTTTCCCGCGAGGCGTGGACAGCGTGAGCAGGCGGGCCGGCGATGTGGTGAGCGGTTCACGGAAGGTCATGTCTGCCGCACGGAGGGGCTGCGGACGACTGTCGCCGGCGGCGAGCATCACTTCCTGCGTGGCCTTGTCGGCGGTGAACACGCGCACGCCGTCCGGGCTGTTCCAGCGATGTGTGAGCAGAAAAGCAAGCACGACGGCTGCCGCCGCAGCCGTGACAATCCATAGGATGCGGCGGTGTGTGCGTTTCGGCTGCGGCTTCCGGTCGGTCTCACAGTCATTCTCGATGACACGGGCTATCCGTTCCCATTCCGCTTCCATATCCGGCTTGGGGGCGCATTCGCGCAGGACGGCGCTTCTAAGTTCCGTCATCTCACGGCTTGCAGGTTGATAGTGTTCAGGTTCGTTTATCGCCTCGTTGGTCTCGTCCATTACCTATGTCTTTATATATATAACCGAGTTTTTCGGTTTTAGGTATTATTTTTCTCTATTTTTTGCATTACATGTCTTTCTGAGATGTGAGAAGGCCCGGGTCAGGATCTTACTCACGCCGTCGACGGTGATACCCATCAGCGCAGCGATCTCCTTGTAGGAGCGGTCGTTCAGGTATCTTTCGCGCAGCACTTCGTGCGTCCGGTCAGACATCTTTCTGAGTTCCGTCTGCATGAGTGCGATGCGCTCTTCCTTCAGTTTCCACTCTTCGTCATCGATGTCCGTAAAGAGCAGCGGATATTCCTTTTCCATCTTGTGGAAGCGCTTCTGCTGCCTCAGACGGTCGATGCACTTGTTTCTCACGCACAGATAGAGATAGGAGTTGATGTTCTTCTTATCCAAGTGCTCACGGCGTCTCCATATTGTCGTGAACACTTCACTCACGATGTCCCTGCATTCGTCCTCGTTCTTGAGGTAATCGAATGCAAAGTGGTAGAGCTGCATGTACTTCTCGTCAAACAGCTTCTTGAAATCTCCCTCGTGAATGCTCGTGAACGTCATTGCAAATTCTTTTGTGCCGCGCGTCGTTCTGTTGCCTCCGGCAGGCCGATCCGTTGCCCGTACGCTGATGCCTTGCCTGTCTGCCGGTGTTCAGATGAGCGGTTCAGGC
>ONHE01000179.1 GCA_900317545.1 uncultured Prevotella sp.
GCTTATCGGATGACAAACTTGCGGTTGTTTCTGATATAAAGACCCTTGGGAAGCACAGCCGGATCGTTGCCCACGAAGCGTCCGTCGATGGAATAGATGGGCGCATGGACGCCTGAAGTGGCAGGGGAACCGTCCCAGACCGGTTGGATGGCTGTCGCGGTGTAATCCTTCATAAAGTCGAACGTGATCACGCCGTCAGCCTCCTTGATGTTATAGATCGGCTTTCCGAGCTGTCCGCCTGTCCATGGAGCATAGTTCACGATGTCCGACTCGTCGGTCAGCTGCGTGACAGAAGAGGTTCCCGGGAAGGCATCTCCTGCGATCTGGGCTAAATAAAGCTGTTTGTTTAGCTTGACGCCGTCAATGACTTCGCCGATTCGATAGGAGCTGCGGAGCAGCCCGTCGGCTGGTATGACGGTCATTCCCGGGCTTCCGGCCACGTTGTTGACGGAATTTGAACTCAGCGCAAAGGTCGTCGCGTTGTATTTCACGTGGTAGACGAGCAGCCCATGTCCTGCAAGTCGCGAGTTCCATCCGGCATTCTGGATATTCTGTACGATGTAATACTCCTTGCCGGACGTGTCGGCATCATTCATGATGCGGTATGCTTTGCCCCCATCGTCGATCGTCTGCAGGGTCAGCTGTTGTTCGCTGTTGAGCGTGTCAATGGTCATCCAGCCGAAGGCTTCACGTTCCCATGCAGTGTAGGCAGTGGGTGTATAGCCATTATTGGTATATTCGCCGTTGTCCATCAAGTCCCAGTCTTCCATGCCCTGATTGTCATAGCTGCTCTGATCCGAGAATGTGGTTGTCGGGTAAAGGTCGGGCAATCCGAGACAATGAGTGAACTCATGGCAGAAGAGACCGATGCCGTTGATGCGCGGAGTGACGCCGTCCGACATTTTCGCCTGCGGTGACATCAGTTCGTTGTTGATGCCGCAGCGACCAACGTACAGCCCGCTTTTCGTTTTGTAACCTAAATTGAATGACTTGGGCCAGAGCGTGTTGGGCGCACCGCCGAAACTCTCGCCGTAGCCGGCATAGATGACGTAGACCAGGTCGATGTAATTGTCGCCGTTGCTGTCATATTGACTGAAGTCGATCAGACTGTTCTTCTCCAAGCTGTCGCAGGCCTCCTGCATCAGCTGGCGGTGCTTTTCGCCGGAGCCGTTTGCCCCTCCTCCATAATAGCCCAGTGTGTCTGAGACCGTGATGGGGCCGTATACGTCAAACCGAGGGGTGAACTGTCCGAAACTCATGTCTGTGAAGTATTGCTTCACGCTGCTGTAGTTGTAGCTTTCACCGTTGCCGTATTCCTGCGGTGCACCAGTGCCGTTGAGGTATTGTTCGAAGGACTTCCGGGGATCGGGAACTGTGAACGGCTTGTCCTTGAACTGCACGAGGATGACCACCGCCTTAGGTGAGCCGGTGTGGGGGAATATAGTATTGCCCGAGACTACGGGCTCCCGCAATTGTGCCCCACGCCGTTTGGCAGCTGCACCATGGTTGAAGAACAGCGACTTGTTCTGTTGATCGATCAGCTGCCTCTCGGCTTCCGATCGTTCGGCGGCTTCGTGTGCGAGTTGTGCAGTCGGCACGAGCCCACCCTCAAGCACGCGGGCCACGTAGAAAGCTTTGCCCACCGGCGCAAGCATCACACCGTCGAGCGTGGTGTACCAGTGCAGGTCCTCGTCACCGAAGAGCCTGACTGTGAGCGTCGTACCGTCTGGCTGCTTGACGGGGAAAGGTGTTCTATGCGCCTTGGCAGCATATATCACGATGACCATCATCATGGTCAGTGTCAGAAGTAGTAATCTTTTCATCTTGTAGTCTGATTGCTTTTGTTTGTCTTCAGCCGCAGTTCCGTGGAGGAGGCGTTGCCGCCCGGTCAGCGCAGCTGTCTGTTGAAGAAGTATTGTCCCTTGTGTCGGGTGCGTCCGCCGTATTCGATGGCGTGGTGCGGACAGTGATGATAGCATGCGAAGCAGCTGAGGCAGCTGCCCTCGTGCTTCCATTCCGGCTCCATCCCGAGGCCGCCTCTGATGTCGGCAACGGGACATACGTCAGCGCAGATGCCGCATTTCACACAGCGGCTGCTGACAACCCGGAACGGGGAATCGGAGATGAGGACGTTTTCAAAGAATGCGCCGAGCACCCGACTGTTGGTCTTCGGCCATCGCCCTTTGACCAACCGGAAGATGCCTGGCTGCCTTTCGCGTAGCTGCGGGATGATCTCTGCGAGCTGTCGGGCGGCCGTTTCTTTCTTGATGAGTTCCTTTTCCTTTGTGTCGACATCCATGAACGGGAGACCCACATACGATTCGGGCATGAGCAGGCTGTAGGCCGAGCAGAGTGGGAGGTTGCGCTGTGCCAGTTCCTGGCTGAATAGGTCCATCGTCTCTCCGATGGTGTCGCCGGCCGTGCAGACTGCATAGGTGAAATGGGGATTGTCGCCATGAGGTGTGAAGCGGAGCCTTTCAATGAATTGACGGACAATCTTCGGCGGCCGCCAGCCATGCACGGGGAAACAGAATCCGATACGTTCGTCCTCTTGCAACGTATAGTGGCAGTCACCGTTTATAGCGTTGGGGATTGACACGAGCACCTCATCGAGCGCGTTGGCGATGGTCTTCGCCGCCCACTCCGTATTGCCTGTTCCGGAGAAAAAGAATATCATGGGACAAAGGTACGTATTTTTATCCGAAACGCCAAATAACTAATTCCATAGTTGTCATTTAGATTCATTCGGAAAATCTTGCATATTCGGAGGGAATGATGTATTTTTGTCCGTTGTAGAAATGGTTATACCATGAGACGTCCATGATTCCTTATCGGAAAATACAGCTCTTCCCAGCCGTGCGCGTTGTCTTGATGCTGATTCTCGGCATTATGGTTGGCGACCAGACATGGCGTGTCGTTCCGGTCTATGTGTGGCCGGCATTGCTGGCTGTCCTGCTGATTCCGACCGCCGTGTTCCGCTTCCGCGACCGTCGTGAAAGCGTACTTTTGTTGAGCTCTACCTTTCTTGTGGGCGCCGCGATTGTCACAATCCGCGAGCGCCGGAATGTCGTCGAACTTCCCCGGCAGGAAGTTATCTATGAGGCAGTGATAGCCTCTCAACCAGAGATTCATGGCAAGACGCTCCGCTGTGACCTGCTAGTGGTTTCGGCGAAACGTCCGTTCCGTCTGAAAGCATCTATCCTCCGCGACACGGTCACGGGGCGTTGGAAGCGGATTGGGGTGGGGGATGGCATCGTCGCACGATCCGTGTTGCATGTCCCGACCAACTTTCCGTCCGCCTCAAACTTCGATTACCGACGCTGGGCAAGCGTACACGGAATCGCCGGCCAGACCTTCATCCACTGCCGTTCGTGGTATAAGGCCGCGATAGACCTGACCCCCCTTTCCCGATTGGAGCGCACAAGGCTTCGGGCTTTGCAGCTTCGGGCTTCTTTGGTGAAACGCTTCAGCCGGCTCGGACTCGATGACGGCCAGCTCGCCTTGGTGGCTGCGATGACCTTGGGCGACAAATCCAAGTTGACAAAAGAGTTGAAGTCGCAGTTCGCCGTGTCGGGTGCGTCGCACGTACTCGCGCTTTCCGGTCTCCATTTGGGCATCATCTATGCCATCCTCCTGCTGTGTTTCCCACGCCATCGTTGGCGGGTAGTCTCCCAGAGTGTTGTCCTCTTGGTCATCTGGACCTATGCAGTTCTGGTCGGTCTGACGCCGAGTGTGGTCAGGGCATCATTGATGATCACCCTCTACGGTATGTTGTCGCTGCTCCATAGGGATCAGATTCCACTGAATACGCTGGCCTTTGCCGCCCTCGTCATGTTGGTCGCCAATCCGCTGACGTTGTGGGACGTCGGTTTTCAGATGTCCTTCCTCGCCGTGTTGGGGATTCTGTTGTTCTTCCGGATGATCTATCTCCCGTTGGCTGGGCGGCTGCTTCGCCTTGGCAGATGGGTTTGGGGCATGCTCGCCGTGTCCCTGTCGGCCCAGCTGATGGTCGCTCCGCTCATCCTGTATTATTTCGGCCGTTTCTCGTGCTATTTCCTCTTGACCAATCTGATCGTTGTACCGGCTGCTACGGTGATCCTATATCTCACTTTCTTCTTGGTGCTGGCTGCTCCCTGGGGTGCCCTTCAGCAGGTTGTTGCCATGGTCTTGGCCCAGACGGCAGCATGGATGAACAGGGGCGTGGCATGGATTTCGACCTTGCCGGGAGCCAGCATCGAGCAGATCAGCATCCGCTTGTCACAGGTCATCGGCATGTATCTGCTGGTTTTCAGCGTCTACTTTCTGATCCGTTTCATACAGTTCAAGTTGGCCTATAAGCAGCATCGCCTTCATCCACGCTGATCCCTTGGTGGACGCCGGAGGATCTTTCGGTACGATCCGCAGCAACGGTCTGCCCGGCCGACGGGTGAATGCTGTTTTTTCGGTATGACCGTTATTTATCTGCCTGATCCATGCTGCGTTTGCGCCGATTTTTACTACCTTTGCATCCGTTATGGTACAGCGCTATTTCATCACACTTGCTTACGACGGCACAGCTTATCACGGTTGGCAGGTCCAACCTAACGGGCGATCCGTGCAGGAGGTGCTCCAGCAGGCTTTGTCCCTGCTGCTTTCGACCCCGACAGACATCGTCGGGGCAGGACGGACGGATGCCGGGGTGCACGCGCGGATGATGGTTGCCCACTTCGAACATGACGGCCCCGTGCTCGACGGTGTCCAGTTGGCCTACCGGATGAATCGTCTGCTGCCACGAGACATAGCGATCGAATCCATCGTGCCTGTGGACCGCGAGATGCATGCACGCTTTTCGGCCACCAAACGCACGTACCATTATTATCTCCATACATGCAAGAACCCCTTTCTGAGACATTATTCCTGGGAGGTGCATTATCCCCTTGACTTTGAGATCATGAATCAAGGGGCTGCGCTGCTGATAGGAGAGAAGGACTTTGCCTGCTTCTGCAAGTCGGGCACAGATGTGAAGACGACCATCTGCAACGTTTCGGAGGCCTACTGGAAACCGGTGGACGGGACGGACGGACAATGGGTCTTTACGATCAGCGCCAACCGTTTTCTCCGGAATATGGTGCGTGCTGTGGTCGGCACTTTGATCGACTTAGGCCGTCATCGCATGACGATGGAGCAGTTGGAACAGACGCTCGGTAAGGGCACACGCTGCGATGCGGGCGAGAGCGTGCCCGGTCACGCCTTGTTTTTAGATGCGGTCGAATATTGAATATGGACGGTGGACAGCCACCGGGAGATTGTTGTATATCGGATAAATATGTGGTTGGTATTAGCTTTTCTGTCAGCATTGCTGCTGGGTTTTTATGATGTTTTCAAGAAAAAGGCACTTGAAGGCAATGCCGTCATCTCGGTCTTGTTTCTCAATACCTTGTTTTCGACACTGATATTCATGCCCTTTGTCGGCTTGTCCTATATGACCACCGCTCTCGACGGAAGCATTTTTCATGTGGCGATGGGCGACTGGACTGCGCATAAATATATCCTGTTGAAGAGCTGTATCGTCTTGTCGAGCTGGATTTTCGGTTATTTCGGCATGAAACATGTGCCTCTCACGATCTATGGACCGATCAATGCCACCCGCCCGGTGATGGTGCTGGTCGGTGCGCTACTTGTCTTCGGTGAGAGCTTGAACGTGTGGCAGTGGATCGGCGTCTTGCTTGCGGTCGCCTCGTTTCAGCTGTTAAGCCGCAGCAGCCGTAAGGAAGGCATCGACTTCAAGCACAACCGGTGGATTCTGTGCATCGTACTTGCGGCCTGCTTAGGCGCGGTCAGCGGCCTCTACGACAAATATCTGATGGCCCCGAAGACCGATGGAGGCGTCGGCTTGGATAAGATGATGGTGCAGAGCTGGTACAATTTTTATCAGATGCTGATGATGGGTGTGATCCTCCTGATCGCGGTCTTCAAGCCGTTCGCGCGGTTTCGAAAGGGCCGTCCGCTGTTCCCACAGACAGCCTTCCACTGGAAATGGTCCATTGTCTGCATCTCTCTCTTTCTCAGTGCCGCCGACTTTGTCTACTTCTATTCATTGAGCCAGGACGGTGCCATGATCTCTATCGTGAGCATGGTCAGGCGGGGGTCGGTCATCGTCAGTTTCCTTTTCGGTGCCATTGTCTTCCATGAGAAGAACCTGAAGTCGAAAGCCGTCGACCTGACATTGGTACTCTTGGGAATGATCTTCCTGTGGATAGGCAGCCGATAACGCATTGTCGGGAGTTTGAAACAAGGCTGTAATAAACTGAAGATATTATTTTGCAATATGATATAAAATCCTTATATTTGTGCCGCAATTGTGAGTTCTAAGATTATGATGCGTAAAATATTCAAAGGATTAGGTATAGCTGTGGTAACCCCATTTACGCAGGATGGCGAGGTGGATTATCTTTCGTTGAAGAGACTGTTGGAATATCAGATAGACAATGGAGCCGACTTTTTCTGTATCTTGGCAACTACGGGTGAGGTTCCCTGTCTGACCCAGGACGAGAAAGACCGGATCACGGAGTTGGTGAAGACTGTCAACCAAGGCCGATTGCCTATCTTGAAATACTGCGGAGGAAACAACACGCGGGAAGTCATTGAAGAGATCAAGCGGACAGACTGGACCGGAATAGACGGAATCCTGAGCATCTGTCCTTATTATAACAAGCCTTCGCAGGAAGGACTTTATCAACATTTCAAAGCCATCGCAGCCGTGAGCCCGCTCCCGATCGTGATGTACAATGTTCCGGGACGTACAGGTGTCAACATGAAAGCGGAGACCACAGTCAGGCTGGCACGTGATTGCGATAACATAGTCGGCATCAAGGAGGCATCTGGATCATTGGAGCAGGTGGACGAGATCATCAAGAACAAGCCCGATCGATTTGATGTTATCAGCGGCGATGATGCCCTCACGTTCCCCATGATCGCAAGTGGAGCCGTAGGAGTCATATCTGTCATCGGCAACGCACTGCCGAAAGAGTTCTCCCGGATGATACGTCTGGAGCAGCGAGGTGAATATGAACCGGCACGTAAAATACACCACATGTTCACGGAGTTGTATAAACTTCTCTTCGTGGAAGGTAATCCGGCCGGTGTGAAAGCTTTGCTCAACGACATGGGCTATATAGAGAACGTGCTCCGACTGCCATTGGTTCCGACGACGATCGCTACCAAGGAGAAGATGAGCACCATCCTCAAGGAACTGCGAATCTGATGACTTTCGGTAGTTATGGCATGTCGGTCGCTCCGCAGTAGTGGATTTTTCTTTGCTGAAAATAGATCATGAGAGGTTATCGCAGAAGCCTGATATGCGTAAGTTGTAGTTCCTGTAGTAAACTAAGAGCAGTTCTTCTGGCTCTTGAGCAGTGAGCCCCGGATCGTAAGGAGCGATGTTGAGAGACAGACACAGATGAGAAAAATGCTGCACTGAAGACATTGGGCGTTCCTTTATTGACCTGCAACACCCGTTGTCGATGGCATATCCCTGATGATCTCAACACCCGGTATCTACAGCCTCAAGCGTGAAGGGAAGGCTTTTGAGATCTGTTCCGGGCATTACTTCTCATCCGAGTAGATGATCCAAAGAGACCGGACTGTCTGAAAAAAACTTCCCTCCGTCAAGACCAAAAGATTCTTCCGCCTTGCTCAATATTGCCGCAAGGCGGCCAGCAATTCATTGTTTTCTGTCCGCGTACCGATCGTTACACGGAGACAATTTTGGCATAAGTGAACGCGGGTACGGTTGCGGACGATGATCCCTTTGTTGACTAAGTAGTCGTAGATGGCTTGTGCGTCCGTCATTCGGGCTAAGAAGAAGTTGGCGTCAGTGGGATAGACCTGCTTGCAGATAGGCAGTTCCAAGAAAGCGCGGATCATCCGCGACCGCTCCTGCAGCAAGATGTTGACCCATTTCTCCACTTCTATCTTTTCATCTAAAGCCTCGAGGGCATGTTCCTGCGTCAGCAGATTGACGTTGTAGGGGTATTTTACCTTATTGAATAAGTTGATGATCGCAAAATCCGCAAAAGCCATCCCGAGCCGGATGGCGGCGCATCCCCATGCTTTGCTCATCGTGTTCAGCACGATCATGTTGGGAAAGTCGGCAAGGCAGGAACGGAAAGTCGGGGCGGTGGAGAAGTCACTGTAAGCCTCGTCAATGACCACGATGCCTTCGAAAGCGGTCAGGATCTTGCCTACTTCATCATGATCCATGTTGTTCCCTGACGGATTGTTGGGTGTGCAGATCCATATGACCTTCGTGTGATCATCGCATGTTTGGAGCAGCTGATCGGCCTTCAGTCGGAACTGTTCGTCTAAGGAGACCGGTCTGTAGGCCACATCATTAATGTCCGCACAGGTCTTGTACATCCCGTAGGTGGGGTCTATGGCGATCACATTATCTATCCCGGGACGGCAGAAGACGCGGTATACAAGGTCGATAGCCTCGTCGCTTCCGTTGCCGAGAAAAATGCACTCGGCCGGCACCTGCTTGATTTTCGCAAGCTTGGACTTCAGTTCTGTCTGAAGTGGATCGGGATAACGGTTAAACGGTTTGTTATATGGGTTCTCGTTGGCATCCAAGAAAACCTTAGCTACATGACCGCTGTATTCGTTGCGGGCACTGCTGTAGGGTTCCAGCGCCAGAATGTTTGGCCGCACGAGTTCTTGCATTGACTTCATCTTGCTATAGTTTAAGGAATTGACATCAGATAGATTTCATTCGCAGCCGCATGGCGTTTGCGTGTGCTTCGAGCAATTCGTGCTCGGCCATGGTGACCACTGCCTGGCCGATGCTTCTCACCCCTTGCTCATCGAGATGCTGAAAGGTGATCTTGCGGTTGAAGCTGTCAAGGTTGACACCGTTATAGGCCAAGGCGTAGGAATGGGTCGGGAGTGTGTGGTTGGTGCCGCTTGCATAGTCTCCGGCACTCTCACATGCGAAAGGCCCAAGGAACACGCTGCCTGCATTGACCACCCGTTCGGACAGTTCTTCATAATTCTTTGCAGCGATGATCAGATGCTCGGGGGCATAGAGATTGCTTAGTTCCATGGCCTCGTCCATATTGTTGACAAGGACGAACTTGCTGTTTTCGAGTGTCTTTCCTGCAATCTCCCGACGGGGCAGCACATTCAGCTGGCGATCCAATTCCACAGTTATCTGATCCATCATTGTTGCCGAATCCGTGATGAGGAAAACTTGTGAGTCGGTGCCATGCTCGGCTTGTGAGAGCAAGTCGGCAGCGACAAAGGTTGCGTTGCTCGATTCATCGGCGATCACGCAGACCTCTGACGGACCGGCCGGCATGTCGATGGCGACGTCGTGGAGGCTTACTTGCTGTTTGGCGGCCATCACATATTGATTACCCGGACCGAATATCTTGTAAACCTTCGGGACGCTTTCCGTTCCGTAAGCCATGGCACCTATAGCCTGTACACCACCTGCCTTGAAGATGCTGCTGACCCCTGCGATCTTGGCAGCCATCAGGATTGCAGGATTGACCTTGCCGTTCCGGTCGGGCGGTGTGCACAGAGTGATCTCCCCGCAACCGGCAATTCTGGCGGGTGTGGCGAGCATCAGTACGGTCGAGAACAGTGGTGCAGTGCCACCTGGGATATAGAGTCCCACCTTTTGAATGGGCACGCTCTTCTGCCAGCAGACAACGCCTTCGCACGTGGTAATCTTCTTTCCTTCAAACAGTTGTGCCTCGTGGAATCTTGATATGTTTCCATGGGCGAGCCGCAATGCCGCTTTCAGATCTTCCGGAACGAGCGTTTCCGCTTCTTCCATTTCTGCTTCCGAAACTCTCAACTGATCAAGCTGCGCGTGGTCAAACTGTGCTTCGTAACGTTTGAGTGCCTCGTCTCCGTGAATCCGGATGTCGTTCAGAATGTCCGAAACCGTCGCATTCAGTTGCGAAACGTCCATCTGCGGGCGCTGCACGAGATCTTTCCAGCTTTCTCTCTCCGGGTATTTGTAAATGTTCATGACTCTCTTTAGTCTATTTGTTCACCGCTGCCGGCAGGTCCTACAATATCATTTTCTCAATCGGTGTCACGAGAATGCCCTGTGCACCCATTTCTTTCAGTTTCCCGATGATCTCCCAGAAGCGTTTCTCGTCGAGCACGGTATGGATTGAACACCATTCGGGATCGGCCAGCGGAATGATCGTAGGGCTTTTGATGCCGGGCAATACTTCGGTGATATCCCTTATCTTATCCTTGGGCGCATTCATCATGACATACTTCTTGTCTTGTGCTGACCTGACGGCATCAAAGCGGAACAGCATGTCGTTAAGTATCTGATGCTTCTCGTCATCCATATGCCAGTTACCCACAAGAATAGCCTCGCTCTTCATGACGACTTCCACTTCACGGAGGTTGTTGCTGACCAATGTGGATCCCGAACTCACGATGTCGAAGATTGCATCAGCCAATCCGATGCCCGGACTGATCTCCACACTGCCCGTGATCACATGGATATCGGCCGAGATGTTGTGTTTATTGACAAACCGTCTCAGGATGTTCGGATAAGACGTAGCGATCTTCTTGCCGTTGAACCACTCCAATCCGGTGTAATGATATTCCTTTGGAACTGCCAATGAAAGCCGACACTTGCTGAATCCCAGGCGTGAGATGAGCTGTGCATCTTCACCACGTTCAACGAATTCATTCTCGCCCACGATGCCGATGTCGGCAACTCCGTTGGCTACACTTTGGGGTATATCGTCATCGCGGAGATAAAGTACCTCAAGCGGAAAGTTGGATGCCTGAACTAAAAGCGTCCGTCTCGAGGCATTCACTTTGATATCTGCCTCGCTTAAAAGTCCCATTGTTTCTTCAAACAGACGACCTTTGGATTGAACTGCAATGCGTAACATAAACTCTAATAATACTAAATTTTCAATGCAAAGGTACGTTTTTTGGCGCGAATCTGCAACAATTGTTGTATTTTTGTAGCGTTTATGAAGTCAATCGTGTATATATATGCGGCGTTGATGCTTTTTGTTTTCTCAGCCTGCTCGCAGCAGAAGGAGAAAATTGTCACGCCATGGGGGACTACGCTGCAGGAGGACAGTCTGCCTGCAGTGGGGGAATTCCGGCTAAATGATATTGTCAACAACGGAGAGCTGATCATGCTGACGCTGTCGGGCCCGGAATCTTACTACGACTACCGGGGGCACGGATTAGGCACGCAATATCTGCTTTGCGAGCGGTTCGCACAACAGATAGGCGTCTCCCTGAGGGTAGAAGTCTGCAAGGACACTGCAGAACTCGTGACGCGGCTCAAGAATGGTGACGGCGATGTGATAGCCTTTCAGCTGCCCAAGACATATAAGGGCATCAGATACTGTGGGGTAGGAGTGGACTCGCTGAAGGTGCAATGGGCTGTGCGGGAAAGCAACACGGAGCTGGCCGACACGCTGAATCATTGGTTCCGGCCGGAGATGATCGCGCAGGTCAGACAAGAGGAGGCGTTTCTCCTCTCCACAGGTAGCATCGTCCGTCATGTCTATTCTCCGATGCTCAACCGTGCTGGCGGCGTTATCTCCAAGTATGACCGTTTTTTCCAACAGTATGCTCCCCTTGCGCGTTGGGACTGGCGCTTGATGGCTGCCCAATGTTATCAGGAGTCGACTTTCGATCCCCAGGCGCGTTCATGGGTTGGTGCCTGCGGGCTGATGCAGATCATGCCGTCGACGGCAGACCATCTGAATCTGCCGATGTCAAGGATCTGGGACCCGGAATCCAACATAGCGGCGGCGGCTCGATATATACAGGAATTGGATGCCAAATTTGCAGATATTCCCAGCCGCATGGAGCGTGTCAACTATGTGCTGGCCTGCTATAACGGCGGCTACAACCATGTCCGTGACGCCATGGCACTGACTCGGAAGCACGGACAGAATCCCTATAGCTGGGCTCATGTGTCCAACTTCGTCCTCAAACTGAGAGATCCGCAGTATTATCGTGACCCGGTTGTCCGTTACGGATATATGCGGGGGGATGAGACGGTGGATTATGTCAATCGGATACGCGACCGTTGGGCACAGTACAGAGGCGTGGCGAGACCTGGAAAATTGGGGAATATGGGTGGGATGGAACCACACAAGGCAAAGCGGAAATATAAGTTCCATATCTGACCGTCTCATGCTCCGGATACGGTGCATGACTGCGTACCCTCCTGGAGATCGGACGTCTCGGACGGCCGGATTTGGCTTTCAGCCGATTCGCAGACGATTCCCCCCCGGAACGTCTGGGGCGTTCCTGAAGGCTGACACGGTGATGTGCCGCAGCCGGAAAGCCCCGGACGCTGATGTCTGAATATTTATTTCACCATTCTGACTTGATTTTCCTCAACTGTGATGAAACCTGCTTTGCGTGCCAGCCCCAACAGATAGGTCGCTTCCTTGTGCGTGCCGCTGTTGGCATTCTTCAGAAGCATGAGGAACTGCTTTTTGCTTATCGTGTCGGTATTGGCTTTTGCGAAGATCTGGTCGATCTTCTGTTTCAGATTCTCCGGACTGTGGTGCTTCCTCCGGTTATTGAGATAGTTGACGACAACAATGGCAACTACAATGGCAAGAATAATGATAATGATTGACGTTTGATTCATAATTTTTCCTTGGTTTTAGATGAATAGATTAAACTACAAATTTCTCTTACATGCTACAAATATACATATTAATCTTTAAAAATCAGATCGTCGTTCCACGTTTTTTTGTCTGCCGAAAAGCAAAACGTTAAATAAATACATGAAGAATGAATTATTTTTAGATTTTTGGGCAGATGTATTAAAATTTTTTTCTATATTTGTCAGCAGAGAGAACACTATAAACCTTACTAACAAAACGATTTTTTTATGAACGACACAGAAAAGACGAAGGCTCCAGAAGTGGTGCCTGAAGAGTCTGGAAAAGATTCTTCGTTTGATCGAAAACGCCGAATCATCGGTGCTGTTTGTGGACCCATCTGCGCTCTTCTCGTATGGTTTACTCCTATCTCCGGGCTGTCGCCAGAAGCTCACAAGCTGTTGGCGGTCATGACGCTTGTGGCACTTTGGTGGATCACGGAACCGATTCCGATCCCTGTGACGTCACTTCTTGGCCCTACGTTGTGCGTTGTGCTAGACGTGGTGAAGATGAAAGAAGCCTTCGCTGCTTTCGCCAATCCGCTAATCTTCCTGTTTATGGGCGGTTTTATCATTGCAAAAGCGATGATGGTTTGCGGTCTTGACAAACGTATAGCCTATGGTATCATGTCGATGAAGTGGGTGGGTGACAATCCGCGACGTATCTTCCTGGCCATTGGTCTGGCTTGTGCGCTCTGTTCTGGCTGGATCAGCAACACGGCCACTGCAGCCATGATGTTCCCCATCGCCTTAGGTCTGCTTGAGGCAATACGTGAAATGATGGCTGCCTCCGGAAAGAAGATCGATCTCGGTAATTATAAATATGCCACAGGACTGATGTTGATGACGGCTTACGCATGCTCGATCGGTGGGGTGCTCACCCCCATTGGAACACCTCCGAATATCATCATGCTGGGCTTCCTCAACGAGATGTCCAACATCCATGTATCTTTCTTCCAGTGGATGGTATGGGGCTTTGTCGCCATGGTGGCATACTTCATCATCGCCTATATCGTGCTGTCGCGGATGTTTCCGGCCAATATCAAGCACATCGAAGGTGCAGAGGCCTTTATCCATCATAAAGTGATGGAACTGGGAAAATGGACACGCGCACAGAAGAACACACTCTTTGCATTCATCGTCGCTGTCATTCTCTGGGTGACGCCAGGTATCCTCAGCATCATCTTAGGCCCCGGGCACGACCTGCTCGACAAATATAACCGCATCTTTCCAGAGGCCATTGCGGCCATGGTAGGTGCCCTGCTGCTTTTCTTCCTGCCTGTTGACCTGAAGCGTCACAAGATGACATTGGAGTGGAGAGAGGCCGTTTCGGGCGTCGAGTGGGGCACGCTGCTTCTCTTTGGCGGTGGACTGGCCATGGGAGGAATGATGTATTCGACCGGCTTGTCCAAGTGGATCGGTGACCAGATTATCATGATGATGGGTGGTGATCCGTCCCAGCTCATGCTCGTTGCCGTCTTCTGCGTGATGTCGTTGTTGCTTTCAGAGTTGACATCGCATACAGCAGCGACCAACATGATTGGCCCTTTGGCCATCGGCGCCGCTGTTTCGGCCGGTTTCAGCCCTATCCCCGTCGCCGTCGGAGTAGCTCTTTCGGCTTCCCTCGGATTCATGTTGCCGGTATCGACACCGCCCAACGCGATTGTATATGCCAGTGGTTACATCCCTATTACAAAGATGATCAAGACTGGTGTCTATATTGACTTCATCGGTATAGCCATCGTCACCATTCCGATCGCCCTCTACGTGGTCCATTGGGTCTGCGGTTAAGCGGCTCCGGAAGGTCCGTCCGCCTTTGCTGACGGGTGGCTGATGTCAATGGAAAAGGCCCATATTCTCAATGGATGTGGGCCTTCTTTTATATTCAGGGAGGAATAGTCAATGTGAAAAATAGCTTGTTCAGGATCATGACAACGTGGGTCCGGAAACCGCCTTCCCGCCTTCCGCAGTCCGCAGGAAGATGCTTCGTCTAACGCATTGATAATCAATGGTCTCCGCATATGATAGTTTTGGGCCGTCCAAAGCTATCATATGGGCGGCCGAAAGCATAGCTCTCGGCGGCCGAAAGCATAGCTCTGCGGAAGGGACATGATAGCTGTGCGTGCGACGCATGTTTTCAACACCGTTTGCGGCACTTTTCAGAGCGTTCCTTTGGTCGATGGCAAGTCAAAATGATAGATGTCACGCTGCACGGCCATTCGGAGCGACCGGGCCAGGGCCTTGAAGATTCCTTCGATCTTGTGGTGCTCGTTCGCCCCTTCTGCCTTGATGTTCAGGTTCATCCGCGCGGCATCGCTGAGGCTCTTGAAGAAGTGGAGGAACATCTCGGTTGGCATCTCGCCGATCTTCTCCCGATGGAATTCGGCATTCCATACGAGCCATGGACGACCGCCGAAATCAAGCGCCACCTGGCAGAGGCAGTCATCCATCGGCAGGCAGTAGCCATAACGCTCGATGCCCCGCTTGTCGCCCAAGGCCTTGGCGATGCATTCTCCCAAGGCGATGGCGGTGTCCTCGATGGTGTGGTGCTCGTCCACCTGCAGATCGCCGTTGACATGGACCGTCAGGTCCATCATGCCATGTTTGGCGATCTGCTCAAGCATGTGATCGAAGAATCCGAGTCCAGTTCGGATGTCGCTCTTGCCCGATCCGTCAACGTTGAGCCGTATGTGGATGTCGGTCTCCTTTGTTGTCCGTCTCACTTCTGCCGTTCGTTCGCCGGCGAAAAGGATCTCTGCGATCTTGTCCCAGTCGGTTCCGTCCTGTCCGATGATCAGTGCCCGGCATCCCATATTAACTGCCAGCTGGCGGTCCGTGTCACGGTCGCCGATCACATAGCTGTTGGCAATGTCATAGTCGGGATTGGTCAGGTAGGCCTTCAGCATCCCGGTTCCAGGCTTGCGCATGGGAGACCGGTCCTCGGGAAAGTGCCTGTCGATGAGCTGGTCATCAAAAGCGATGCCTTCTCCGGCGAGCGTTTGGAGGATGAAATTATGCACAGGCCAGAACGTGTGTTCTGGAAAAGAGTCGGTTCCG
The DNA here is from genome assembly GCA_900317545.1 of uncultured Prevotella sp. Classification (GTDB taxonomy): domain Bacteria; phylum Bacteroidota; class Bacteroidia; order Bacteroidales; family Bacteroidaceae; genus Prevotella. Next base: position 15,716 of record ONHE01000179.1, read on the forward strand.
AGCCCATCCTGATTGCTGACCATGACCAGTTTGAAGTCCGTGTGTTGTCGGATGAAAGCCAGATTACGTATCATGCCCTTGACGAACTTCAGTTTTTCAAAAGCGTCAATCTGCTCGTCTGCCGGTTCCTCAATCAGTGTGCCGTCGCGGTCAATGAATAAAAAACGTTGTTTCATTTGGCCGTTTCAGTTAGATTAGATGATTCTTTTTCCTGGCTGGTGTTTTCCTCCTTCAGTTTCTCTTTGGTCTCTATGGCGCCGTAGACATAATAGTTGACGAGCATTGCCCAGATGATTTCGTAGCTGAAGATGAACATCGTCAGCAGCGTGATGGCGATCAGCAGCCAGAAAAAATAGCCCGGCACGCCACTCGGATCACCGTTCAGCATGCCCAGTTGATTGATCGTTTGTGAGGTCACAAGAATGATGAACGGCACAAAGATCACAAAAGAAAGGATGGAGATGATGACTACCGTGAAGAACATCGCTCCGAAAAGCATACCCCAGCGGGAGAATCCGCGCCGATAATCAGCCTTAAACATGGCGGAAGGACGCACTTCGTGATCCAACAGAAATTTCGTTGTGGAAAAGATGAAGGGGAGCGTGAAGATGAGCAGCAGCAGAATGAGCAGTAGGGTGATGGCGATTCCGGCAGCTCCGGCAGTCGAAGGAGTCGCCAGTTTCGACGATACTAAGAAAGAGAACACAAAGCTGTGGGAGAAGTTGATGATGCCTGCGGCGGCGAGAGTGATGATCAGTCCGATGCCCATGATTACCAGAACACGCATGAGGTTAGCTTTCAAAGGCCGTTGATTGACCAGACTTGCTATGACTGCCGTTACCCACATCTCTGCCAGAAGATTGATGATGAAGGCAGTACCCATGATGGAAGCCGTCACCATCGGATGTGACATGCCGAGGTCATGGATATGCTTGTCGGGCAGGTTAAACAGCACATTGAACGTCAAGGCGACTGCCATGAGCAGCACGGGAAGCCAGGTCCGCCGGAGAATAATCTTCAGGTTGGTGGCGAAGAGTACATACGCGGCATGGATACATGCCGAAAAACTGCGGTTCTTATATAATTCCTTTTCCATATTTTATCTTCTTCTGAATTCAGAGCATGTGATGGCAGTGGCAATGGCAACATTCAGGCTGTCTGCCGTTTTGCGTCCCGGCGGGAAATTATTGATGCGCAGTCGGCGATTCACTTTCTTCCGGATCTCCGGCGAGATGCCGTTTCCCTCGTTGCCCATGATGATCAGTCCGAAGCTTGTAAGCGGTTCAACGTAAATGTCCTTGCCGTCTAAGAGCGTGCCATAGACGGGATAGTCCGCCGGCAGTTGCCCGATGAGGTTGCGCAGGTCGGTGTAAGTCACATTGACGCGAGCGATGCTTCCCATTGTAGCTTGCACCACTTTAGGGTTGTAGACATCGGCCGTGTCTTCGCTGCAATAGATGTTTCGGATGCCAAACCAATCGGCCACACGAATGATTGTGCCTAAGTTTCCAGGGTCTTGGACACCATCCAGGGCGATCGAAAGTTCCTGCTGCGGGAAGGGGATCGACGCATCGAGCGGCGCAATCGGGAAAATTCCGAGCACCTCCTGCGGATGCTGTAGGAAGCTGACCTTGTGCATCTCCTCCTCGGAAACCTCGATCAGTTCGATCGTAGTCTGTATCTGCGAAGGCGGCTGCCATGGTCTGCGATAGACTAATGTGACTGGCGTGAAAATCTCCATAAGATCTTCCACCACCTTCGGACCTTCTGCAACGAAGACTCCTCGTTCTTTTCGGTTCTTCTTAAGGTCAAGCGAACGGATCAACTTTATCTTATTCTTACTGATCATCATGCAAATTTAACCAAAATCTTCGATATCATGTGCGTCTTAAGATAAAAAAAGAATAATTTAAATTTGATTCCAATTAGGTCCGGACAATACTTCTGGCCAAAGAAAAGCTCCCAAACGTCAGATCGACAGTTGGGAGCCGTTTTTTTAACATGAATCATCTTCGTGATCCAAAGACATCTTCTTTTTCATGAAGCCGACCTTTCCGAGAGCGGCAGATGCATGTTGTCAGTCGTTAAGACATGAACGCTTTCGGCTGGATCGGCGTTTTTTACTTCTTGAAAAGGTTGTTTTTAGTTCTTGAAGTAACGGTTGTAGAGACCGATGAAGCCTGCTGCATGCCGAGCCTCATCTTTTGCCATCTCGTGGATGGTGTCATGTAAGGTGTCTGAACCTTCAGCCTTTGCCTTCTTGGCTGCATCGAACTTCTCTTCGCAAGCGCCTTTTTCAGCAGCGATACGAGCTTCGAGATTGCTCTTTGTATCTTTCAGTATCTCACCCAAGAGTTCCGCATAGCGGCTGGCATGGTTGGCCTCTTCATATGCGTAGTGCTCATATGCGCGAGCTATTTCCGGATAACCTTCACGGTCTGCCTGACGCGCCATGGCGAGATACATGCCCACTTCACAGCACTCTCCAGCAAAGGTGTCCTTGCAGTGTTTGATCAATTCCTCGCTAACGCCGTCATTGTATGCAGCACCCAAATAATGTACAGTTGCGAAAGAGTATTCATCTCCGGGTGTTTCTTCCATTTCCTTAAACTTGCTGCGGTCAGCCTTGCAGATGGGGCATTGATCTGGTGCCTCAATTCCTTCGTAGATATAACCGCAAACCGTACAAATAAATTTCTTCTTCATGATGTTTTGTTCTTAATATGTTAAAATAATACTTAGTTTTGTCGTTTCAGACAATCGGCGCACACACCTTTATAATATAGTTGTTCCTCATCTACCAGATTGCCCTCGATGAATCTTGGTTCATGGTGTGGTGCCTGCTCGTCAAAGAAGTCCATTAACTTACCGCATTCCCTGCAGAGGAAGTGTACGTGCGGCTTGGTGTTGCCGTCATAGCACACGTGATGATCGTCTATCGTGATCATTTGGGCCGCATGATTCTCCGAGAGGAGACGTAGGGTGTTGTAAACTGTCGTACGGCTCAATGTTGGAATACTGCTGTTCAGCGCCTGATACACTTCATCAACTGTAGGATGATTATCATGATTCAGAAGATATTCCATGATCGCCAAACGCTGGACAGAAGGTCTTATTCCGTTTCCGATAAGCCTATTGTATGCTTCTTTTTCTTTCATGTAATTGAATATTATCTTTTTGATTTCGATTGCAAAGTTATTTGTTTTTTGAATTTTATCCAAATTAATATGAATAAATTACAATTAGAAATCTTAAAAAGATTTAAATTCGTGTACTATTGTAAAGAAATGGCTCCGTGGTTGATCAAATTGTCACCAAAGTAATAGATTGTTCCTTGAAATCAGGCGATTGTACAGAGAGTCTCACTTTTCCAGGCTTTCGGCCAGATCTGAGGATTACGAGTGCCGATCCATTGTAGAGTTTGCGCTGCGAACCAACGTGCAATTCGTTCGAATTGATGTCCCCATTGTCAACGGCTACGATCTTTGCATCGCCTTCAACTTTAAAATGGAGTTCCTGTTGGGCATTATAGACCCGTCTTCCTTTTTTGTCTACGGCGTAGATTCGAATGTGCTGGAGATCCATCCCGTCCGCTTTCCAGCTCTCGGGATCGGCTTTCAGAACGAGCTTACGGGCTTCATCAGTTGTCTCGATCTTGTGGCGGGCTACCGGTTTGTCGTTGTTGTAGGCCACAGCCTCGATGTATCCCGGCTGGTAAACCACCTTGTCGAACTTGAATTTGTTTCGGCTTTTCGGATCTTTGGTATTCTTTTTTCTACCGATTTCTTTGTCATTTACGAACAGTCTCACTTCTTCGGCATTGCTGTATACATTGACCATTTGCCGGCTGCCAGGCATTCGGTTCCAGTGATCACTCATTCCGTCGTTGCTGAATATGATCCCATTCCAAACAGTCTGATCTGCTTTGCCGTCAACGATGCCAATGTGTACGACGGGCTCTTCAGGCTTAAACATAGAGCGGAGGAAATAGGCGATCGGCTTGGGCTGCAGCGACAGATCGAACGCACCGTCCGACCAGCCTTTTGCCGGCCATCCTCTCGATTCACCAAGATAGTCGATCTGTCCCCAGTAAGCTAACCCGATCACTTTGTCGAGATCCATCCCGAAATAGTTGGGCCCCATGTTACTGGTGTTGGCCTCACTCTGATAGAAGACCATGTAGGGGAATCTTCTCCGGTCACCGGGGAAGTACATATAACGGTAATTATAGGCTTGAATGTCTGTGATCATAGCCAAGTCGCAAGGTAATGAGTCGGTTGCCAGATTCCGACCTCTCGGATGCATGGCCACAGTCACCTTTCTGGTGTCGTCATAACGGTCGAGCACGGTCTTCATCATTTTGTAAGGAGTGACGCCCCAGTCATTGAAAGGCAGGTTGGCATAGGTCTGCAGCTCGTTGCCAAGACTCCAGAAGACTACGCTCGGATGGTTTCTGTCACGCTTGATCCATTCCGGGAGATCATAGGGCCACAGGCTTGTCCAGGGCGTGCGGCCACCACTATACTGATCGAGCCATTTGTCATAGAGCTCGTCAACGACCAGTATGCCCATCTCGTCACACAGATCTAAGAACGATGTGCTGTAGGGATTGTGGGAGGTACGGACGTGATTGAAGCCAAACTCCTTGAGCAATTTCAACCGCTTCTCCATGGCTTTGGGATAGGCGGCAGCACCGAGTGCGCCCAGCGAATGATGGTTGGCGATGCCCTTGAGCAGCACTTTCTTGCCATTGAGACGCAAGCCGAAATCGGGCCCGATCTCGACAGTGCGGACGCCGAAACGGTCTTTCACTTGGTCAATGACATTATTCTCCTTGTCATAGAGCGTCACTTCGGCCGTATAGAGATATGGGTCTTCGCAGCTCCAGAGATGGGGGGCGGCCAAGGTGATGGGCTGCAGTTTGAGTTCGTTGGTCCGTGCCTGGCGCATGAACCGGAGGTTTTCGCGGCTCTGATGTACGGTGGCACCGTTGCGGTCGAGTATGCGGAGGCCTAAGGATAAGGTGTCTTGGCGAGTGAAGTTGGCCACCTCTGCCTGCACGTGTACTTCCTTGTTGTTGACAGTCGTGATGTATAATGGGTGACGGGCGAAATAGAGTTCCGGATCCGTAATGACGATATGAACGTCGCGGAAGAGTCCTCCGCCGGTATACCAGCGTGAATTCAGCGGTCCGCTTGTGCTTGCGCGGACAGCGATGAGATTTGTTTCGCCATAGCGCAGTCGCTGTGTCAGATCGATTTCAAAGCCCACATAGCCGTAGTCGGTGCCACCTATGCGTTCGCCATTGAGATAGACATCACCCACGTACATGATGCCTTCGAAATCAATCACGATGCGTTTTCCCTTGAGATTGTTGTCGGGCGTGAAGTCTTTGACATACCATCCTTCGCCCATTTCTTTAAATCCGCGTCCGGAAAGTCTTGATTTGAAGTTGCTTGCCTGATCCGAATAGTCTTGGTGCTCATCCTTTCCAGGTGCCACCCAGGGCTGTTCGATCTGAAAGTCATGGGGCAGATCCACCTCCCGCCAGCCGTCGCCGGAAGGCATGGACTTCAGCGATTGCACATCGATCTGTCCGGCATGGAATTGCCATCCGAAGTCAAAATTGATCACTTCGCGTTGCGCTTGCAAGATAAAAGGGCAGAACCACAGCGCGTTCAGGACGATTGTTCTCAGTTTTGTCATAGTTTGCATATTTTTTTGTTTTGTTCGTTCAGCGTTTGCTCACTTGTCCGAAGCCGACGAGACGGTCCGTCCGTTCGCCGGCGCCCCGGTAGTAGACCAAGGCCTGATACTGGTTTTCGGTCTGATAGAAATTACCTTCTGTGGACACGGGCCCGACGGTTCCGTCTGCCTTGACCACTAAGTATTGATAGGAATAGTAGCCCTGTTTGAGCATCACCCGGCCTTCGTAGCATTGTTTGACGTCATCGTAGTGCATCTGGAAGGATGGCGCAAACTGGTGATTAGTCCATGTCCCGTTCAGATAGACGTCCCCTTTCTGCCTCGGTGCCTTCAATCTGAAGTGGATCATCAGATACTCCGAGGCATAGTCATTCTCGATATTGTCGCTGTTGCGGATATAGAACGCGCCGTCAGCATCCTCATCATAGACGTAGTTAGGCCGCGGTTCGTCCGTCCAGACATACGCGTGGTACATTGTGCCGTCCCAGTTTATGGATTCAATACCCATCGTGGGATGGTTGACATCGAGCGTTTCAAACTTCCGATACTCATTGCCTCCGTTGAAGATCAGACTGCGGTCGTGATCCCAGGTGAGCCCGTCTGCCCTTACATATTGTGGCTTTGCGTTGATCCGGGCGTCATCCCAGCGCCCGTTCTGCATCACAACTGTCTTGATCTCGCGGGCCGGATCGACGACGTTGAGACTGCCGAAGCCGACGTCCATTGCAACCTGCTGGTGTTGGTGATTAAGGTCTATGTCCGTGTTCGATGTCACTTTCATTGCCACGCTCATCTGTGGTTCGACCACCATAAAGCAGGCTCGGAACATGATCTCGTCACCGTTGTTCTCGTCGTAGACGGTCAGTCGGTAGTTCCCGCTGCGCTTGATCCTGCACCGTTCGTTGGGAATCTGAAGCCGGTAGTGCGTGTAGAGCACGTTCGTATTCATCGACAGACTCAAGTCTTCGATCACATTACCCTTCGCAAATCCGTCCACAAAGTCGCTTTCGAAAAGCCCTTCGGAGGCTGTCCAGTCAGCTTCACAATGCTCCAATCGATAAGCATAGCGGTGATAATCATGAGTCAGGTCATCGAAGGCGATAAGAATGGGCGTGGCCCCGTTGAGTTCCACGATCGGGAGCGGAGAGAGCCAGTTGTCACCCGGCACCACTTGCAGTGATGCGATCCGTTCGTTCAGGATCTCGTGGCGTTGTGACTGCACGCAAGCGGGCAGCAATGCGGCGGTGAGGGAGATGGTCAGCTGTTTGATGAGATTCATCGTGGGATGATTTGACTGAGCTTGTTTCTGCAAAGATACAAAATAATCTGATACCGCACAAATAACGCTCTTGAATTGCGGGATGAACATGCTGTTTTTTCC
>ONHE01000181.1 GCA_900317545.1 uncultured Prevotella sp.
GACGGGCGGCCCTGCTGCATGAAGCTCTGAACACGCGCGGCATAACGGTTGAGCGTGCTGAAGTCGTCCCACCAGCTGTTGGTCGGCTGGAAGTGAACAGCAGCATAAAAGAGCCATCCGGGCCACTTGGCGTCGGAGGGCGAATAGGCTGTGCCGTGGTAGAACACATGGTTCACGCCCGCCAACCAGAATCCGTCGAGGATGTTCTTCACCTCTTCGAGGCTTGTCATGAAGTGCTCATTGGCCCACGTGGCACTCTCTGAGGAGACGAGGGGCTTGCCCATGACGTGCGCGGCCGACGGGGCTGTCTTGAGCGCAATGATGTCGCTGCCCTCAATCTCGGGCACATCGCTGGCCGCATAGATATCCAAAATGTTGGCCGGAGAACCGTGCCCTTGGTTGCGGATGCCTTTTCCTTGACGGGCAGCCCAGCCTTGCCAGCCCTTGGTATAGACGTTGACGAGCAGGCTGTCGATCGTCATGCGGTAGTCGTAGAGCACCCGCATGTTCCGCTCCTCGGTGTCCTTACCCATCAAGGCGGGCAGACAGTCTTGCAGGCGGTAATGGTTCAGATGATAGAAATGATCGAAGATGCGATCCGTGTAGTCGGATTCGCCCTCGGCATCGTCCACCTCGTAAGAGTCGTTGAAATAGTAGCGCAGATAGGAGAGATCGCGTCCGCGGAAGGCATCGTCAAACTTCTGCAGATACTGATGCAGCGCGTCGGCCGAGAAATGGTCAATGACGAAGCCCTCTCCGCCGGGAGCCGCACGCTCCACCATCTTGCCATGGTCGCCCTTGAAGATCGCGCAGAGCAGCCAATTGCCCTTCGGCGCCTTCCACGTCAGCTGTCCGTCCTTCACCAAGGAGGTCAAGTCGACGGCGCCGGAATATTGCCCGCCCTCAGCCCGATAGGCCATCAGCGTGACCAAAGGCAACGTTTTCGCAAATCTGACTTGATCGAATGCGATCTCCTGCAGGTCACCATTGGCCTGCAAAGGATACTTCAGCTCGTCGGGGCGGATGGTTTTGCTGCCCTGAAAGCGCACACGCGGTGCCTGCTCACAGCTGACTTTCAGGTTGACCACACGGCCTCCCGTCACTTCATAGCTCTCCATCCGCAGGCTCTTGGATGCCGACTCGTCGGTCACCCACGGTCCCCCGAAAGGCCAGCCCGAGGCATTGGCCAAGTCGACACCGATACCGAGGCGCTTCGCCTCGTTCAATGTATAGGTGAAAGCATCCACCCATCGGGGCGACAGATAGGTGAGGTTTCTGCGCTCGGCACCATGAACGCCGTAGATGGGTGTGACCTCCACGCCGCCCAAACCGGCTTGCGCATAGGCCTCAAGCGACTTCTTCAGCTCGGATTGTTCCACGGCGCTGCCCTGCCACCACCACCGCGTCCACGGCTTCATGGTGGGCTTGACGACGGGCCACTGCGGTCCGCTCTGGGCAAAGACACCTGCTGGCAGCAGTGCCAGCAAGATCAGGAATTGTTTCTGAATGTATTTCATATGGCTGTATGGATGATTTAGTGTTTGAAGATGACATTTTCGACCTTGCAGTTCTGGATGAACGACGTGTCCATCTTGCCCGCCGGGTCGCTGATCCGGCAGTTTTCGAATGTCACGTTGCGGACATCATACTGGTCTGAAGCATTGACCATGTAAAACCCCTGCGTGCATGTGAGGTTCACGTTGCGCAATGTGACGCTGTCAACGAATGAACGCGGCATGTCCTCACGTGGCAAACGGTTGTAGAACTGCGTCCAGCGGTTGACCGAAATGCCTTTTCTGGTCATGCCGGAACAATTCTCCACCAGCACGTGAGTATAGCGCTGGGGCGTGTCGGGACGCATTTTGAAGAGGATAAGGTTGGACGTTCCGTCGAACGTACAGTCGCGCAGGATGACGTTCCGGTCATCAAACGACTCGCTTCCGAAGGTGATTCCGGCTCCCGCACGTCCGTAACGGCAGTGCTGGATGATCACGTTGCGGCAGGCTCCGTTGCCGGCGATCGTGTCGACCCATGTGCCCTTGCCGCCCTTCAGGCAGACGGCGTCGTCGCTGACGTTCATGTAACAGCCGTGGACAAGCACGTCCTCGACCACGTCTAAGTCCAACGCATCGCTGCTGGGAGCCCGCAGGCCCTCGGTCGGCGCATAGATATAGCAGTTCAGGTATTTCACGCGCTTGCAACGATAGATATGGTTTGTCCAGAATCCGGGATTGATGAGGCGCACGCCGGAGACCGTCACGTCGTTCGAATTGGAAATATATACCAATCGCGGACGCAGCGCCTCGAGGTTCGTACACTTAGGATTGACCTTCCGGCGAAGCCAGAATTCCTCCCAGAAACGCCGTCCGTTGCCGTTGATCGTGCCCTTGCCGGAGATTGAGAAGCCGTCTACGCCGTCGGCATTGACAAGGGCCGCGAAGTAGTCAAGGGTCTGGCCTTCGAGCCGGGTCTTGACAATGGCATAGTCGGCGATGGCGTCCGTCCCTTTCAGAACGGCTCCTTCGCTCATCATGAGATGCGTGCGGGGCTTGAAGAACAATGATCCGGAAAGGAAAGTGCCGCGCGGAAAGACGATCACGCCACCGCCCTCGGCGGAACACTGGTCAATGACGCGCTGGATGGCCTCGGTCTGTACGACGGTCGAATCATTCCTCACGCCGTAGCTCGTGATCACATAGGGACGGCCGAGTCGGCTTACGTCGGTCGCAGTGGTATCGGCAAACCAGGCCGGAATGGGTGTCCCGTCGGGGAAGAGCTGCTGTCTTGCCTTTTTCTTTCTGGCATCTGCCGGCGCAAGAACAACGGTCATCGCCAGCAAAATCAACAAAATGGTCTTTGCTTTCAAAACAGATAAGTCATTAAGTGGTTATTTTTTGAATATTGTTGATCAGTCTATCAGTAGATCTGCATGCAAATGTACGAAAAAGAAATGAATTTAGCTAAAATCAAAAACAACATTTTGCGAAACGGATAAAAATACATAACTTTGCACCTGTATGGTGCTTAACTACATCTGGATAGCATTCTTTCTCATTGCATTCCTGTTTGGAGCGATCCAACTGGCTATGGGGAACACGACGGTTTTTCAGCAAATCGTTGATTCGACTTTCGACTCTTCCAAGAACGCATTTGAAATTTCGTTGGGACTGACGGGTGTTCTCGCTCTCTGGCTCGGCATCATGCGGATCGGAGAGCAGGCAGGCGTCGTCAACGTATTGGCAAGATTGCTCAGCCCGGTGTTCTCCAAGCTCTTTCCGGACATCCCGAAAAACCACCCCGTCATGGGCAGCATCTTCATGAATATCGCCAGTAACATGCTGGGATTAGACAATGCCGCCACGCCTACAGGACTGAAAGCGATGGCCCAGATGCAGGAACTGAATGCGCGAAAGGATACCGCCACCAACCCCATGATCATGTTCTTGGTGCTCAACACGTCCGGATTGACCGTCATCCCGACAACGATTCTGGCCTTTCGTGCATCGTATGGCGCCGCCTCACCTACCGATATCTTTATCCCCATACTGCTTGCGACAACCGTGGCCACGCTTGCCGGCATCATCATCACGTCGCTCTGGCAGCGGATCAACATCTTCCAGCCTGTGCTGATGGCAACTCTCTTGGGACTGTGTGGCTTTGTCGGCATCGTCATCTGGGGATTCGGGCAGATGGACAAGGACACGATGGGGACGGTGACCTCGGTGGCTTCGAATCTCATCCTGTTCGGCATCATCACGCTCTTCATCCTTGCGGGCTTCCGGAAGCGGATCAATGTCTATGACGCATTCATCGACGGGGCGAAAGAGGGATTCACTACGGCCGTCCGGATCATCCCCTATCTCGTCGCCATATTGGTAGGTGTGGGCGTCTTTCGGGCATCCGGCGCGATGGACATGTTGATCAACGGCATTGCCTGGTGCGTGAATGCGTGCGGGCTGAACAGCGACTTTGTCGGCGCCTTGCCTACCGCCTTGATGAAACCGTTGAGTGGTTCGGGCGCCCGAGGACTGATGCTTGAGGCGATGAAAAACTACGGGCCGGACAGCTTCGTGGGACGTCTGAGCTGCATATTCCAGGGATCTACGGACACCACCTTTTATATATTGGCAGTCTACTTCGGCAGCATCAGCGTCAAATATACCCGCCACGCCGTGGCCTGCGGCCTCCTCGCCGACCTTGCAGGTGTAGTCGCCGCCATCTTCATTGCCTATCTCTTTTTCTAAGAGAAGGGAAAGGTCAATCAACCAAAAGACTTATTCAAGAAGCGTGGAACATAGGAATCAAGAAGAGAAACAACAATGGCGAACTTAAAATCATTGGCTAAAGACACGGCGATCTATGGCATCAGCAGCATTGCCGGGAAGTTTATCAACTATCTGCTTGTGCCGATCCAGACGGCTGCATGGGCTGCTTCGGGGGGCCAGTACGGTGTCGTGACCAATGTGTATGCCTACACCGCACTGCTCTTAGTCATCCTCACCTACGGCATGGAGACCACTTTCTTCCGCTATGTGAACAAGTCTGAGGAGAACCCGACGACAGTCTATTCCACCACCTTGCTGTCCGTGGGTGCTACGTCGCTGCTCTTCATCGCCGGCATACAGCTGTTTTTAGGGCCGATCGCCACATGGATGGGCTACGCGGACCATAAGGATTGGGTGGCGGTCATGTTCATCTGCGTCGCCGTCGATGCCTTCAAGTGCATTCCCTTTGCCTATCTGCGCTACAAAAAGCGTCCGATCAAATTTGCCGCCATACAGTTGGCGAACGTTTTCCTGAACATTCTTTTCAACATTCTCTATCTCTTTGTGCTTCCGGCATTGCGGCTCAATCCCTTCGGCCTCTACGACGAGCATTTCACGCTTGACGTGGGCATGGTCTTCTACATCAATCTCGCGTGCACGGGTTTGGTCACGCTCATGTTCTGGAAGGAGTTGACCGGCTTCCGCTACCGTTTCGACTTCCAGCTCTGGAAGCGCATGCTGCGCTACGCATGGCCGCTGCTTATCCTCGGCATAGCCGGCATCCTGAACCAGACATTCGACAAGATCGCTTTCCCGTTCCTCTACCATGGCAGCGACGCGAAGGCCGAACTGAGCATCTACGGTGCCACCGTGAAGATAGCGATGATCATGGCCATGATCACCCAGGCATTCCGCTACGCCTACGAACCGTTCGTTTTCGGAAAGGCAAAAGACAAGGACAACCGCGAGACTTACGCCAAGGCGATGAAATTCTTCGTCATTTTCACGCTCTTGGCATTCCTCCTTGTGGTGGGCTACATGGACATCCTGCGCCACGTCATACCCAATCGCGACTACTGGGCAGGCCTCCGCGTGGTGCCCATCGTCATGGCGGCGGAGATCATGATGGGCATTTATTTCAATCTGTCCTTCTGGTACAAGCTCATCGACCGGACCATCTGGGGGGCTTACTTCAGCGGCATCGGATGTGTGGTGCTTATCGCCGTGAACGTCATCTTCGTGCCACGCTACAGTTACATGGCCTGCGCATGGGGCGGATTTGCAGGCTATGGCACCGCCATGCTGCTCAGTTACTTCGTCGGACAGAAATACTATCCAGTCAACTATCCGGTCAAGGAGATCATGCGCTACGTGCTGCTGGCCCTCGTGCTCTTTGCCGGCATGAGCGCCGCCAACGACTTCCTCGGCGTGCTGCCGGCCCTGATCGTCAACACGTTGCTGATGGCTGTCTTCGTGGTTTACTTGGTGAAGCGCGACTTTCCGCTGTCTTCACTCCCCGTTATCGGTAAACATTTTAAACACTAAAATATGAAAAGATCAACGTTCATACTCTCTGCGCTCCTCGCCGCGACGCCCTTGATGGCCGACGAAGGCATGTGGACGCTCTACAATCTGCCCAAGGCGGTCTATGAACAGATGCAGGCCGAGGGCTTCCGAGTTCCCTACGACGGCATCTATCAGGGCAAGGACGCCATCAAGAATGCCGTGGTCAACTTCTCCGGATACTGCTCGGGCGTCGTGGTCTCACCTGACGGGCTGGTCTTTACCAACCATCATTGCGGCTTCGAAGCAATCCGAAGCCATTCGACCGTGGAGCATGACTACATGCTGAACGGATTCTACGCGAAGACCTATGCGGACGAATTGCCCAACGAGAACATGTTTGTGAGCTTCATGGTGAGCCAGGATGACATCACGGCAAGGCTCCGCGCGCTCGGCATCGACGGCAGGAGCAATGACGGCAGGGCTTTCCTGATCGACTCATTGCAGAATGCCATGACCGACTCCATCAAGAAGATCGACGCCACCTTGCATGTGGACATCGACCCGTTCTACGAAGGCAACCGCTATTATGCCACCGTCTACCGCGACTTCACCGATCTCCGGCTGGTCTTTACCGTACCGAAATCGATGGGCAAATACGGCGGAGAGACGGACAACTGGATGTGGCCGCGCCAGACGTGCGACTTCTCCGTGTTCCGCATCTACGCCGACCCGAAGACCAACAAGCCGGCCAAGTACAGCAAGGACAACGTGCCTTACCGCCCCGAACACTGGGCACCCGTGTCCCTTCAGGGCTATCAGGACGGCGACTTTGCCATGACCGTGGGCTACCCGGGATCGACCAGCCGTTACCTCTCATCATTTGGGATCCGCGAAAGGCGCGATGCTCAGAACGAGCCACGTGCCCAGGTGCGCGGCGTCAAGCAGCAAGTGATGCAGCGACACATGCGGGCCAGCGAGGCCGTACGCATCAAATACGACAGTAAATATGCGCAGAGTGCAAACTACTGGAAGAACTCCATCGGCATGAACAAGTGCATTGACTCGATCGGAATCATCAGCCAGAAGCAGGCCTATGAGCATCGCATCCAGGCCTGGATGGACTCTACGGGCTATCTGAAGGGCAAACTCGACTTCGCCATCATGTCACGCCTCTACGCCAAGCGCTTTGATGCCATGCGCGCACTGATGTACTATCGCGAGACCTTCCGTGGCACCAACGAGTTCTCCACGCGTGCCATGCGCCTCAATCACATCGAACTTCAGGGGCCGAAAGACAAGCCGAAGAAGCAGTATGCGCTCTTCAAGGACAACAGTGACACCTGGGACGCTGCACTCGACAAGGAGGTCTTCGCCACGCTCCTGCGCAATTACCGCCAGAAGGTGGATGCGCGCTACCTGCCCGGATTCTACAAACTCATCGACAGCAGGTTCAACGGCGACTACACGGCCTATGTCAATTACCTCTACGAGAGGAGCTTCCTCATGAAGAGCGGACAGAAGATCTACGTCAATAAGAAGAGCTATCTCAAGGATCCGGGTGTGCAGTACAGTCTCGACCTGCTTGAAGTGGAAGGCGCGATACGTGCCGAAATGGACGGCATCAACGACAGCATCGACCGGCAGGAGCAATATCTCTGCGACGCAAAGGTGCGCATGGAGGAAAACATGCCTCACTACAGCGACGCCAACTTCACCATGCGACTCAGCTATGGACAGGTAGGCGGCTTCACCTTGGGCGGTGCACCGTCGGGCTATTACACCACGGCGGAGAGCTTGGTGCGCAAGATGGAGACCGGCGAACGGGTGCCCGACTACTACGCCGAACCGATCATGAAGGAGCTGATGAGCAGTTCCGACTTCGGCCCATACACCGACCGTACTTCCGGCAAGATGCAACTCTGCTTCCTGACCAATAACGATATCACCGGCGGAAACAGCGGATCGCCCATGTTCGACGGCCAAGGACGCCTCATCGGACTGGCCTTCGACGGCAACTGGGACAGCCTCTCGAGCGACATCTTCTTTGATTCGAAGCTCGCGCGCTGCATCGGTGTCGACATCCGCTACGTGCTCTACATGATGGACAAGTGGGGACATGCCGACCGACTGCTGAAGGAAATCAATGCCCGATAGGCACAACGGAGAACGGATCAGAACTTTTCGGACAAACCGGCGCAATATGATTGAATAATTATTCCATTCTTTCAGCGCGCGAAAAA
>ONHE01000211.1 GCA_900317545.1 uncultured Prevotella sp.
GATGAGGGGATGAGGGATGAAAGATGAGGGGATGAGGGATGAAGGATGAGGGGATGAGGGATGAAGGATGAGGGGATGAGGGATGAAGGATGAAGGGATGAGGGGATGAGGGATGAGAGATGAGGGATGAGAGATGAGGGGGAGCCCGCTACGCATAGGCAAGTAGACCATCAGTTATGCATCCACCAACCGTAGGGGCGGATCTGCATATCCGCCCGCAATTTGCCATTTGAAAAGTTTGCCCATTGGGTTCGCCCCCTGCGGGCGGATACGCAGATCCGCCCCTACGTTGGGAATCGGGGGGTGGCATGTGTGGATCATTGGCTGTGGGTTGTCGGTTCGCCCCTCGCCGACGGGCACAGAGCTCGCCCCTGCATTCCATTCATCATTTCTCTTCCATCCATTCTTCGGGAAGGGAAGTCAATATGAAAATGGCGGACAAAAGCCTGCTCGAGACTGCGACGGAATCCAGCAGAGACGGGATGGCAGCCAGATCACGCAAAAATGAAGCGCTTTTGCAACTTGCATATTATCAATCATTTATGCTTGGAAGAGGCCTTCTCTGAATTCGCTCGACAGAAAAGGATGTGTAAGAGCTATCATTCGGGGCGCCCGGAGGATAGCTTTGGAGGGTGCAGAGGATAGCTTTGGAGGATGCAGAGGATAGCTCCCTGACTGTGGAATGATGTTTCAAGCGGTGCAGAATGATCGTTATGGGTGTGCGAACGGCATGGAATATTACAATATTGCGGCTACTTCGCAAATTGCGAAGGACTGAAAGGCTTATTCGGGAGCGATCCGGAACCGATGGCGGAGCGTCAGGCTACGCTGAATGGAACGGCGAAACAGAGGGTCTTTTTTCGGAATTTTGAGGACAAGTTGCCGGCCTTTTCCTGTCGGCCGCCCAGTCTCTTCATGGCTTGGTGTGCCCTGACAGGACATGCGGATGCCTGAAGGCTCCCGTCGACAGGCCGACATCCGTATCGACGGACAGGTAGTGGAGATCAGACGAATGCTTCAACCGGCTGCCGGGAGCGGCCGTTCATCACCTTGAAAGCTTTGCCCCCTGACGGAAAGGTCATGCCTTCGAGCTCCGCAAACCGGTCCCGTCCGGGCCCCACGGGATCATGGAAGGCATTCAAGCTGACGTGCATGAATGGTCCGTCAGGACGCTGCCGCAAGCAGAGATGTCCCGGAACGGATCTTCCGGGATAGCCGCTTATGGGCTGTCAGCCAAGACGCGGGCCGGCTTTGATGCGCAAGACACGACCTTCTTTCCCTGTTCCCCAAAGACAGCCTCCCATTTACGGAAGAGCCACAGAATAGCCTTCTGCGGCACCGCTCATCACTGTCCGCTCAGCAGATTTTCCTTCCATTATCGGCATATTATGAACTTTTTTCCTATCTTTGCACACAGTACCATTAGAAGAAGATAGAATGAGACTACTGATCAACAAGATCAAGCTGTCGCTGCTCAAGCGTACGAACATGGCGCAGACAACGAAAGACTACGACTGGTGGAAGGCCAAGGGCTACGAGAATGCGCCGACGGTGACCTTTATCTTCCAGTCTCACAACAAGAGTCTGCAGATATGCCACATCCTGAAGAAGCTGCGGCAATATCAAGGGAAGATTGAAATCATCGTCATTGACGACGGGTCGAGCTTCGAGCACACCCGTCGGCTCGTCCGTGAGCTTACCGGCGCCAACGAGTTTCTGGTCAGAAGCAACGACCTCTTTGAAGTTGTCACCTACGACAAAGCCATGCGCATGGCCAACGGACAATATGTGGCGCTCATGCAGGACGATGATGACTTCGACGATACGACATGGATCGACGAGGCTGTGAACCTCTTCCGCGCTCATCCGAAGATGGCTGTCTTGGGCGGAAAGTGGGGGAGCGGCATGTCCTTTGAGGACGGTCATCCTCGCCGCGTGGATAAGATCGAGGAGGGAGATTTCTGCTTTGTGGCCTGCGTTTGCCGTGCGCCGATGTGGTTCAACAAATCACTCTTCGACCGATATCTCCATCACAACGATTTTGAATTTGCTCCGGTGCAGTATGATGACGACGAGATCTGTCTCCGATCGTGGACGCTCGGACTGCAGGTCGGACGCTACGAGGCGCGCTTCAAGTCGCTCTCGGCCGGCGGCATGCGTGTCTGGAACAAGTCATTGCTGGCCGGACAGACCGAGCGGAACGGCCGCCGGCTCGCCCGTCTCTATGCGGACCGGATGGACGAGATCACCCATCGGGTGGCCGAAAGCAACGACAGTCTGCGCTGAAAGGATCAAACTGACGGCAGGGAATGGAAACACTGAAGGAGAAAACGGCCAAGGGCCTCTTCTGGGGCGGCATGAACAACTTCACCATGCAGTTCATCGGGCTCATCTTCGGCATCATCCTCGGCCGTCTGCTCACGCCGTCCGAGTATGGCATGATGGCCGTCATCAGTGTCTTCCCGCTCATCGCCGCAGCCCTGCAGGACAGTGGATTCACGACCGCGCTGGCCAATATGAAAGCGCCGGAGCACAAGGATTACAACGCCGTCTTCTGGTTCAACCTCATCGTCGGTGTGTCAGCCTACGTCGTGCTCTTCTTCTGTGCGCCCCTCATCGCGGCCTACAACCACAACGACGCACTCACTCCGCTCTGCCGGTACGCGTTTCTGAGCCTGATCGTGGTGGGCTTCAGCACGGCCCAGTCGGCCTATCTCTTCAAGCATCTGCGCGTCGACCAGAAGGCCAAGTCATCGATGACGGCCGTCCTGACGTCCAGCATCGTGGGCGTGGTGATGGCCTGGCTGGGCTGCTCCTACTGGTCTTTGGCCACGCAGGGAATCGTCTATGTCACGGTCAACACGCTGTTCTTGTGGCACTATTCGCCGTGGCATCCGACGTGGGAGTTCGACTTCAGCCCCATCCGCCGCATGTTCGGCTTTTCCTACAAGATATTGGCGACCACGATAACCACCCACATCAACAACAACATCCTCAACGTGCTCTTGGGCCACTACTTCTCCCAGCGCGAGGCAGGCTATTACAATCAGGCCTACCAATGGGACTTCAAGGGCTTCTCTCTCATACAGGGGATGATCAATCAGGTGGCCCAACCCGTGCTCGTAGACCTGCGCGAGGAGACCGGCCGGCAGCTTAACGCCTTCCGGAAGATGATGCGCTTCACGGCCTTCATCTCCTTCCCGCTCATGTTCGGCCTTTCTTTGGTGGCGCGGGAGTTCATCGTCCTGGCCCTCACCGACAGGTGGCTCGCGAGTGCCCGGCTGCTTCAGGTGCTCTGTCTCGGCGGCTCTGTGATGCCCCTTTGCACGCTCATGTCCAACCTGATCATCAGCAAGGGCAAGTCGGATATCTTCTTCGGTGTCACCTTAGCCTTAGGCATCGTCCAGATCCTGCTCATGGTGGGGCTTTGGCCTTACGGTGTCCGGACCATGGTAGTGGTCTACACGGTTGTCAATGTGGTGTGGCTTTTCGTCTGGCACCACTTCACCCGTCGGCTCTCAGGCTATCGGCTGCGCTGGCTGCTGGCCGATGTCATGCCCTTTGCGCTGGCCGCCGCCGCCGTCATGGGCCTCACCTATGTCACGACGGAAGGCATCTCCAACCTCATCCTTCTGCTCGTCTCGCGCATCCTCATGGCTGCCGTGCTATATTATATCGTGATGAAAACGGCGCACGTGAAGATACTCGACGAGTGTGTGAACTTTATCCGTGACAAAATCAGACGGCGAAAATGAATGATCCGAACATACCAGGAACCGGCGCCGGAAAAACCGTCTCCGTGGTCATGGCGACCTACAACGGGGCGCGATATATCCGCGAACAGCTCGACTCCATCATCCGCCAGACCTACCCCATCATGGAACTCCTCATCCAGGATGACGGCTCCACTGATGCCACGCCCGACATCTGCCGGGCGTATGCGCAGCGTTTTCCGTTCATCAAGTTCACCGTCAACGCGTCCAACTTAGGCTACAACTGCAACTTCCGGTCGCTCGCGATGCAGGCGAAGGGCGACTTCGTGGCCTTCTCTGACCAGGACGACGTGTGGTTCGAGGACAAGATCGCGAAGCAAGTGGCCGCCATCGGCGACTGTGACATCTGCTTCTCCGACCACCTCCGGGGGCCAGACTTGGCGCATAGCCATCGTGTCAGCTACAAGAACTGCCTCGAGCGGCAGCTCTTCCTCGGCATTGTGGGACACTCGATGCTGCTCCGCCGCGACTTCGTACAGCATGAGTCGAACTGGCTCGACTATATCTTCTTCGACTGGGGGTTGGCCTTACACGCCCACTTGGGTAACGGACTGGCCAAGGTGAGCGAACCGCTGAACCTGCATCGCGATCATTCCGGTTCGGTGACAGCCATGCAACACAGCCGGTATTACACCGAGTCAAAGCGCAAAACGACCTATCAGCCGTTCCTGCATGGCCTTTCCAATTACCGGAAACTGCAGGAGAAACCCGCCTGGAAACTGCTCTACAACCATCTCTATGAGGCCACCGGATCGCCCCGGTTTGCCCTTGCGCACCGCCTCTGCCATCTCCTGCTCCGCAAGGATCCGTTGTCACTCTTTCGGCTCTGCTTTCTCTGCATGCGCCATCGCGACCGCATCTATCCCTCCGAAGACACGCGCGGCATCAGGGGAATGATACGCGGGTGGAGCTTTCCGTTCATCTTTGCATACCACTGCACGTTGTTCAACTTCGAGGTGGGATAACATCCGCAAAATTTGGAACTATCCTAAAATTTCGTTACATTTGTGAACTATCAAAATCAAAAGATATGAATTACGCACTGATCATTGCCGGGGGATCCGGCAACAGGATGGGGCAGGACATCCCGAAGCAGTTCATGCACGTCGACAATTGCCCCATCATCATCCATACGATGATGGCTTTCCAGCAGCATCCCGACATCCACGGAATCGCCGTCGTCTGTCTGTCAGGCTGGGAAACGGTGTTGCAGTCGTATGCGAACCAGTTCAATATCACCAAGTTGAGATGGATTTTTCCTGGCGGAAAGAACGGTCAGGAATCGATACACAATGGCATCTACGGTCTGAAAGATGCCGGCTGCCAGGCAGAGGACTTGGTGCTCGTGCATGATGCCGTGCGTCCGCTGCTCTCCCAAGAAATCATCTCCTCGAACATCGCCATCTGCCAGCAGTACGGCTATGCCATCACAGGCATCCGCTGCAGGGAAGCGATCTTAGAGAGTGAAGACGGCTTTTCGACCTCCGTCAGCATCCCCCGCGACAAGCTCATCCGCACGCAGACCCCTCAGACGTTCCGCTTAGGCAACCTCATCCGTGCCCATGAGGAGGCGAGGGAGAAAGGAATCACGAACTCGATCGCGTCCTGCACGCTCATGGCAGAGCTCGGAGGACGGGAGATGCACATCGTTCCGGGATCGGAAAAGAATATCAAGATCACCACCGTAGAGGATTTGGAGATCCTCAAGGCGTTGATGAACGTGCATGCGGAGAAATGGTTGAAATGATGGGGAGAATGCGTTCGGATTACGAAGAAGATATCCGTGGCCTTTACGAACGGGGATTGGATCTCAGTCGGTTGGCGCAATCAAACATCCTGGTCACGGGTTCCACGGGTCTCATAGGTGGTTGCCTGACCGACGTGCTGATGCTCAATCCGCGGCGGGACTATCGGGTTTTCGCTGCCGGAAGGAATGAGGAGCGAGCGAGGAAGCGTTTCGGGCGCTACGCGGACGATCCCGCTTTCCGGTTCATCGCTATGAATGTGACGGAGCCGGTGACGAGTGATGTGACGTTCGACTACATCATCCATGCAGCCAGCAACGCCGGTCCGAAGTTCTTTCAGCAACAGCCCGTGGAGGTGATCAAGGCCAACATCGACGGCGTGAGCAGGCTGATGGACTATGGACTCGGGCACGGCATGAAGCGCATGCTCTATGTCTCGTCGGGCGAGATCTACGGGGAGGGCGACGGACAAGCCTTTACGGAGCGCATGAGTGGCTATGTCGACTGCGCCTCCGTGCGTGCCTGCTACCCCTCCTCGAAGCGTGCGGCGGAGACGCTCTGTGTCTCTTATGCGCACGAATACCACACCGAGGCCGTCATCGCACGTCTTTGCCATACGTTCGGGCCCTGTTTTGCGGAGCACGACGACCGTGTCTACGCGCAGTTCTTCAGGAATGCGCTGCGCGGGGAGGATATCGTCCTCAAGAGCAAAGGCGGGCAGTACCGGTCGTGGATCTATGTGGTCGATGCAGCCCATGCCCTGCTCCGAATCCTGTTGAACGGAGAAAACGGGCAGGCATACAATGTGGCCGACCCGGACGGAAACGTCACCATCGCCGAACTGGCACAGCTTGTGGCCGAGGCGGCGCATACGAACGTGGTCTTCGACATACCCGACAGCGCCTCGCAGGGCAATACGACGCCGATCACGAAGGCGACGTTCGGCATCGAGAAAATCAGGTCGTTGGGCTGGGAGCCGCTGACTCCGCTCCGGACGGGCATTGCCCACAGCCTGCAGAGTCATTGCTGACGAGCTCAGGAATGATCAGAAGAGAATGGAACTGCCGTTTGTCCTCAGGCGGTATTTCCATGTATTTGCCGTAGATATTGGTCAGGTATCGGTCAGGATCATGCGGCGCGGGGAACTCCGAATCTTCAAATCTGATCATGGACAAGGGCAGCACCGTGGTGCGCTCGTGCGTGATGCCGTAGCCGTTGATGATCGGAGTGTTGGCATAACGGGTGGACTTGCAGACAGCCGAAAGCAGGTTCCATAGCAGGCGGTAGGTGACGTTCATGGCCCCGAACCAGACGAATTCCGCCGCCGCACGCAGCGAATAGGTGTGGCTGTGATGAAGGATGGAGTGGCTCTTGGATATGCCTCGTCCGAGCCGGCGTATCCAGCTGCGGGGGATGTCGGGATGTTTGGTGAAGGGGAAGATGTCGACATAGATGCCCTTCACATAGTCGCTCTGGAAGTGGTCGCCCCGTTCGATGTAGAGCGAGTTGAGGTCGCGCACCTTGATGATGGGCTCCTTGGATTGCGGGTCGGTATCGGGCGTCTGCACGAAAAGATAATCCGGGAGCAGTGGCTGTGCCTCGCGGACGAAGCGTTTGAGGTCTTGCTCGTCCATGGCAATGTCGATATCGTCATCCCAAGGGATGAAACCGCCATGACGGACGGCTCCCAAAAGCGTCCCTCCGTCGAGCCAATAAGGCGTGCCAAGTTGCCTGCAGACCTTGTCTATTTCCTTTAAGATGCTCAGTTGTTTCAGCTGACAGGCCCGTAGGTTGTCTGCGTTGAAACGGCGCATGTTTTCTTTGTCTTTCATTGTCGTATTACATTAAATGATGGAGGACCATCCATCCGTTGTGCCCCCATAGCAAGAGGGCCAGCAGGAGGACGGTGGCTTCGGCGGCAAGACGGCATCCTCCCTGCAGCCGGCGCATGAGATAGCCCATCGAGATGGGGATGATGAAGAGCCAGCCGGATGCCATGATGTAGCATTCATTGATGCCGAAGCCCAGCACGAGGTGGAGCATGACATCGCAGGAGAGCCAAAGCAGCAGCATCTGAAGCAGTCGCTCGCGGGCGCCGGTCAACAAGCCGAGGATCAGGAAGAGCATCACCGCGGCTACGAGCACATAGCCCCAGACCGACTGATAGTGCACGATGACGGGCCGGTCATGATAGACATCGCCCAAGGCATGATCAGAATGGATCAGGATAGGCTCGCCGACGAAGTTCTCAATGATGGCCGGAAGGCGCGGAGAACTGAAGTCCATCAGGCTGAGCAGTCCGTCGCCGGCCCGTTTCATGTCGTGTTTCTCCACCCATCGGCGGTGCTCCTCTTGCTTCTTGGTCATCTTCGCGTTGGGGTGGAGGGCTGCTTTCTTCTCGATGTTTGCGATCACCTGCTGCTGCGGAACTTCCAAGGCGTAGTACTGCCAGCGGTTGATGGCCACTAAAGCGATGACGGGTGCAACGACGGCAATCAGCAGATAGCGGGGCCGGAACAGACGGCTGCGGTTGGCAAACCATGCGGCAATGAGCGTCTTTACGCCGTTGGACGTGGCCATTCCCGCCGTAAAGAAGAGCAGGGTCATGGTCTGCCAGGCCGCCATCGGGCGCCCCTTCTGCATCTTTGTGCCCGCAATGTAGGCCGTGAGGAGCAAGAGCATGGTCGAGATGATGAAATGATCGGGCACCATGGAGGGAAGCATGACGTGACCGAAGGAGAAGAACAGCGCGTCGAGCAGCAATGACTGCCGGCGGCTCAGACCGATGACCTCGCGCAGGATGCGATAGAGAAAGATGGCCGAATAGACCGCCGAGAGCACGATGACGATACCGATGAAGAACACGGCCCAGTTGAATCCAGTCTGCAGGATGAGCCAGTGGTTGAGCAGGTACATCGGATAGAGAAACGTGAGGTATAGCGGATGGCGCGCTGTTGCAAAGTGGATGCGCATGCCTGAGACCGTGATCCACGACCAGCAGTCATACCCCGACATGCTGAAACGGCGGGTGAAGATGGACCAGAATCCGCCGGTGGCACCCTCGGTGTAAGCATCCCAGTTGCTGCAGATCGTCATGGCGTTGAGCAGGACGAATATGATCAGCGAGACGGCCAGCAGTCCTCGTTCTTCTTTCTTGATCTTGAATGGGTTTGTCATACGGTCTGTTGAAAGTCATGAGCGTGTGCGCCGAATGCGTGGATTTACCCTGCACTCCGATCGCAGCTTTTACCTTTTGAGGATAGAGCCAGCTTGTGCAAAACAAACTTGCTGTCAGTTTGCCGAGTGCAGCCTACCTTCTGCAAAGGTAGTGCCAGTAAGTGCAAAGAAAACTTGTTTTCAGTTTGCCGAGCGCAGCCTACCTTCTGCAAAGGTA
>ONHE01000189.1 GCA_900317545.1 uncultured Prevotella sp.
CCACAGCGAGGTCGATAGGAATAACCTCTGTGATACGGAAGAAAGCCGACTGCAGGATGGTGTTGGTGCGGTTGCCCAAACCAATCTCCTGACCAATCTTAGTAGCGTTGATATAGTAAACATTGATATTGTGTTTAGCGAAGTAGCGCTTTACCTTGTTCGGGATGAAGTTGATGAGCTCCTCACCGTCGAAGATGGTGTTGAGCAGGAACGTACCGTTGTCGCGCAGACCACGTGTCACATCGTACATGTGCAGGTAAGCCTGTACGTGGCAAGCCACGAAGTTAGGCGTGTTCACCTGATAAGCGCTGTGGATAGGCTCATCGCCGAAACGCAGGTGCGAGCAGGTGAAGCCACCTGACTTCTTAGAGTCGTAAGAGAAGTAAGCCTGGCAGTATTTGTTGGTGTTGTTACCAATGATCTGCACAGAGTTCTTGTTGGCACCCACAGTACCGTCAGAGCCCAAGCCATAGAACTTAGCCTCGAAGAGGGAGTCGCCACCCATAGGAATCTCCTCAACCTCAGGCAGAGAGGTGAAGGTCACGTCGTCGACGATACCCACGGTGAAGTGGTTCTTCGGCACGTTGAGCTCCAAGTTGTTGAAGACAGAGATGATCTTTGCAGGAGTGGTGTCGGAAGAACCGAGACCATAACGGCCACCCACGATGAGCGGCTTGCGGGGATCGTCGTAGAGCGCGCTCTTCACATCGAGGTACAGAGGCTCACCCTCAGCTCCGGGCTCCTTGGTGCGGTCGAGCACGGCGATACGCTTCACGGTGTCAGGGATAGCCTTGCGGATAGCCTCGACAGAGAACGGACGATAGAGGTGAACAGCTACCATACCGACCTTCTTGCCCTGCTTGGTCAGATAGTCGATGGCCTCACGGGCAGGCTCAGTAGCAGAACCCATCAGCACGATGATGTTCTCTGCATCGGGAGCTCCGTAATAGTTGAACAGGTGATACTCGCGGCCGGTAATCTTGGAAATCTCGGCTAAGTGCTTCTCAACAATCTCGGGAACTGCATCATAATACTTGTTGCAAGCCTCGCGATGAGTGAAGAAAGTCTCAGGATTCTCAGCAGTACCACGTGTGTCAGGACGCTCAGGGCTCATGGCACGGTCGCGGAAACGCTTAATCCACTCTTCCTTGACGAGCGGACGGATGTCTTCCATATCCATCTCCTCGATCTTGTGGTACTCATGAGACGTGCGGAATCCGTCGAAGAAGTTGATGAAAGGCACAGAGCTCTCCAGTGTAGAGAGATAAGGCACAGCGGAGAGGTCCATCACCTCCTGGACAGAGCCAGAGCAGAACATGGCGAAGCCTGTCTGACGGCAAGCCATCACATCCTGGTGATCGCCGAAGATACACAGAGAGTGGCTGGCCAGCGTGCGTGCAGAGACGTTGAACACACAGGGCAGCAACTCGCCGGCGATCTTGTACATGTTAGGGATCATCAGCAACAGACCCTGAGAAGCTGTGTAGGTAGAGGTCAGAGCGCCTGCCTGCAGTGAGCCGTGGACAGCACCTGCTGCACCACCTTCAGACTCCATTTCCTGAACAGAGACTGTCTGTCCAAACAGGTTCTTACGGCCTTTGGCAGCCCATTCGTCGACGTGCTCAGCCATTGGAGACGACGGAGTGATGGGGTAGATGGCAGCTACCTCGGTAAACATATAGCTTACATGCGCGGCAGCGGTGTTACCATCACAAGTCATAAATTTCTTTTCTTTTGCCATTTTGTTTTATAGATAAAATATTAGTGAATGAAATGTTTTGGTGATAACTAATATAGAAACCCTAAAAGCCATAGGGGTATCTGATTGTTCTTGCCGACCTCGGTGTTGTAACGGGCATAGATGACGTCCGGATTATTGCGGTTCTTCGTCGTGGATTGCGCGTCACAGATCTTGAATTTCTTTATTCCGTCGATGATAAAGTAGTGCTCCTGACTGGCCTGGTTGACATGGTGATCCTTCCACATGCTGTTCACGAAGACGGTTTCCATCAAATCCTGCATGTCGGCATTGCTTGGGTAAATGGCATACATGAGGTTGGAATTATGCATCATGATTTTCGAAGGTTTCTTGGGAAAGCCTTGCCCGACCGGATAGATGATGTTGATCAGACGCGCGTCAGCGAGATATTTGATATAGTTCATCACCGTGGCGCGGCTGGTGTGAATCTCTTCTGCCAGGGTGCTGATATTCGGTGATTTCGATCTGTCAACAGCAAGCAGATAAAAGAGCTTCTTGATCTTGCTGAGATATTTCAGCTCAATCTGTTTGATCAGCAGGATATCCACTTCTGTCGTCATGTTCATCGTCTTCAGCAGGTTCTCCGAGAAGTTCCGATGCTCTAAGAAAAACGGATAAAAGCCATGATGGACGTAATCCATAAAATATTTCTGCGGGCTGGCGTAGGGAAGGATCTGCTTGATGATGTGCTCATGATCCTGAAGGATCTCATCCAAGGTATAGGGTTTGAAGCGGTTCCCGGTCATCAGATTGAGGAACTCTCTGAACGAAAACCCTCTCAGATTGTAACTCTTCACGATGTTGTTAAGTTCCGGGTTCTCTTCTTTCAGCCGCATGACACTGGATCCCGTGAAGACGATTTTCAGTTCGGGGTAGTTGTCGTAGCATTTCCTGAGCTCCATGCTCCAATTCGGTTGCTTGAACACTTGATCGATCAGAAGCACCTTGCCGCCTTTGCTGGCAAACTCACCGGCAAACTCCGCGATGCCTTTCTCCTGAAAGTAGAAGTTGTTCATATTGACATAGAGGCATTGCCGATCATTAATTCCGAACTTCTCCTTGGCATATTGGAGGAGGAATGTGGTCTTTCCTACACCTCGCGTACCCTTGATGCCGATCATGCGGTCATTCCAGTTGATCTCGTCCATAAGGACTCGTCTAACCGGCGCATTGGTATGCTCGACGAGGTATGAATGTGTACGAAAGAAAGCTTCCATCGCTTGTTGTTTGTTATTTGATGCAAAGTTAATATTTATTTTCCTATTTGCAAACTCCGCATAGCAAAAAGTTGGTATTTTTATTTTTTTTGTATGTTCACTCCGATCCATTCATTTAAGCATCTCTGTTTTTTGATATCTTTGCAGCATGAAGCTGTATCTCTTCAACCCAGAACATGATATTGCTCTTGCTGCCAACCGTGAGCGGTTCACGCCTCCGCATGCCGGGCGGCAGCTGCGTCATGATCTCGGATTCCTTCCGGCGGTGTGGGCGCAGCCTGATGCGTTCGTCCTGGTGGAAGATCAGACGGCGGCCGTGCGTGCCTGGGACAGTCTCCAGGATCGCTGGGGCATCTCTGCACCGGTGTGTTTTGTAACACCTCCTGCACTCAGAATGCTCTCTGCTGACGACGATCCCTGGGAGATCAGCCCCTGGGGATGGGACAGCGCCTTGCGAAGACAATTGTGCGATGCTGGCATCCCGCCTCGTTTGCTGCCGACGGATTATCAACTTGCCGATATCCGTGAAGTCAGTAACCGCCGCTGGGCCGCTGAAAAACTTTTGCCGGAGATGGTGTCCATGGCCCCCGTCATGATCGGTGAGGCCCACTATTGTACGAGCCTGACGGCGGTGCGTGAAGAGTTGGAGCGGCGTGGAAAGTGCCTGTGTAAAGCACCATGGAGCTCCACCGGTAGGGGATTGCGGTTAGTCGATGCCGACAGCTGGTCATCGCAAACGGAGGGATGGATCTCTCATGTCATCCGACGGCAGGGAGGTGTCATGCTCGAACCCTACTATGAACGGTTGCAGGATTTTGCTATGGAATTCCGGGCAACGGCCGACGGCATCGTGTTTGAGGGGCTTTCCGTTTTCTCCACCGTTCATGGTGCCTACACAGGCAACCTGTTGGCATGCGAGGCTGAAAAGGTCTCTTTATTGTCCGCTCTGCTTCCGCCTCCCATGCTCGACCGGATCCGCGATAGGATGGTTGGTCTGTTGAACCGACATTTGCCGCAATCTTACCGTGGACCGTTGGGCGTTGACATGATGATTCTGGCTGATGGAGAAGACCGTGGAAGCGTTCGGATCCATCCGTGTGTGGAGTTGAACTTGAGAATGACGATGGGTCATGTGGCGCTTGCGTTAGGGCGGTTGATGCCGCAGGTTCGCGGTCATGTACAGATCACCTTCGACGGGAGTTACAGCTTGGATCTGACCGGCCGGTAGGCCACTTCTTCCGTTCCCTTTATAATTATCGTTTTTTCCTCCCGTGATCAGCATTAATGCGTTCTGTTGGCGCGGTTGAGCGTTGCGTGAATAATCCTTTGCCCACTGAAAAGGTGTCTTTTCCGTTTCCCTCCACGTTTGGATCGGATATGAAAAAAGAAGGACCGACGCGCGGTCGGCCCTTCTCTCATTCTGCGGTATAAATCCAGACTACAAACGCCATGATGCAGATGGCTAAAATAGAGAGGATGATGAACATGATCCTCGCTATGATCCTGCGTCTTGCTTTGGCGTTCAGCTGCTTATTTTTGAAGATTTCCGCTTCATCCCGATGCCGGTGGCGGCCGTGTCGGTGATGGTGGGTGTTGGGACGGAGCTTCGAATGTTGATGAGAAGTTTGTTGAAGTTCTTCTGTCATTGGGTCACTTGCTTATTTGGTTGCAAAGATACACGTTTTTTTCGAACCGTCCGTCAGAAAGCCTACAAAAAGGCAACTGTCAGTCCGGCCATGACGATGCTGACCATCGACATCAGCTTGATCAGGATGTTCAGGCTGGGGCCTGATGTGTCCTTAAACGGATCACCGACCGTGTCTCCGACAATGGCAGCCTTGTGGCATTCGGAACCTTTACCGCCGAAGTTGCCTTCCTCGATCATTTTCTTCGCGTTATCCCAGGCGCCACCAGAATTGGCCATGAAGATCGCAAGGGTGAATCCAGCCGACAATCCGCCTATCAACAGACCGAGAACACCGGCAACACCGAGCAGGACGCCTACGAGGATCGGGATGATAATGGCTAAGAAGGAGGGAAGGATCATCTCGCGTTGTGCGCTCCGGGTGGAGATCTCTACACAGCGGCCGTAGTCGGGTGTGGCTTTTCCTTCAAGGATTCCCTTGATCTCATGGAACTGCCGACGCACCTCTTCGACCATGCTTTGGGCAGCTCTGCCCACAGCACCCATCGTCAGTCCACAGAACAGGAAAGCGGCCATGGCACCGATGAAGGCACCAACGATCACTTTCGGATTCATCAGGTTGACCTGGAAGAACTCCATGAAGTCGGTCATCTGCGCTGTGGTCGGATTGAACACGTTGCCTGCAGCGTCAACGAACTGCTGCCCTTCGGTAACGGCGCGGCTCATGGCGATCTTCACTTCTTCCACGTAGGAAGCCAGCAGCGCCAGGGCAGTCAATGCGGCCGAACCGATGGCAAAGCCCTTGCCGGTGGCTGCTGTCGTGTTGCCCAAGGCGTCGAGCGCATCGGTGCGATGGCGCACGTCCTCACCCAATTCGCTCATCTCAGCGTTTCCGCCCGCGTTGTCGGCAATGGGGCCATAAGCATCTGTGGCCAATGTGATGCCGAGCGTGGACAGCATACCAACCGCCGCGATACCGATGCCGTAAAGTCCGTGGCTGATGGAGGTCGCGCTCATGCTCAGGTCAAATCCGTTAGCGCAGAGATAGCTGAGCATGATGGCTACGGATATTGTCAGCACGGGCACACAGGTCGAGATCATACCGGTGCCGATGCCCTTGATGATGACCGTGGCAGAGCCGGTCTGGCTTGACTCCGAGATCTTCTGAGTCGGCTTGTAGCTCTGCGAGGTATAGTATTCCGTTGCCTGACCGATGATCACACCGGCTGCAAGACCGCTGATCACGGAAAAGCTGACGCCTACCCAGTTCTCTATGCCTAACAGATACAGGATGACGAAAGAGGCAATGCCGATCAGGACAGCACTGACGTTGGTGCCGAAGCCGAGCGAGTGGAGAAGGTCGCGCATCGATGCTCCTTCCTTGGTCTTGACAAGGAAGATACCGATCAGACTCAAGAAAATTCCCACTGCTGCGATGATCATCGGGGCAATGACAGCACGCAATTGCATGTCGCCGTTCATCGCAAAAGCGGTGGCTCCGAGGGCTGCCGTACTGAGGATCGAACCACAGTAGCTCTCGTAGAGGTCAGCTCCCATGCCGGCAACGTCGCCCACATTGTCGCCCACATTGTCTGCGATGGTGGCCGGGTTGCGTGGATCGTCCTCCGGAATGTTGGCTTCTACTTTGCCCACAAGGTCCGCACCGACGTCAGCCGCCTTTGTATAGATGCCGCCTCCGACACGTGCAAAGAGAGCCTGCGTGGAGGCGCCCATACCGAAGGTCAGCATGGTGGTGGTGATGGTGATGAGGGATGTGTTGTCACCATGATAGACGCTGTTGAGGATGAGAAACCACAACGCGATGTCAAACAGACCGAGTCCGACGACTACCAAGCCCATCACGGCACCGCTGCGGAAGGCGATCTTCAGACCTTTGTCCAATCCTTCCCGGGCCGCGTTGGCCGTTCGGCCAGAGGCATAGGTAGCTGTCTTCATGCCGAAAAATCCGGACAGACCGCTGAAGAAACCACCCGTCAGGAATGCTACCGGTACCCAAGGATTCTGGATCTTCAGCACATA
Organism: uncultured Prevotella sp.; assembly: GCA_900317545.1. GTDB lineage: Bacteria > Bacteroidota > Bacteroidia > Bacteroidales > Bacteroidaceae > Prevotella. The sequence goes on from ONHE01000189.1 coordinate 6,662, forward strand.
GGCCATGAAGGCGAACAGAATGGCCAGTACGATGAAAACATAGAGTACAACCTTATATTGCTGTTTGAGATAGGCCATCGCGCCTTTTCGGACATGTTCTGCGATTTCTCTCATTCTGGGAGTTCCCTCGTCGGCTGCCATCATTGACTTAAAGAAATACCAAGCCATAGCCAATGCAATCACGCTGGCTATAGGAACTAACCAGAAAACAATAGGAATGGTGTTCATAATGGATTAAAGGTTTTAAGTTAAACAATAAACATGGATTGATGATAAATCTTGTGTTTTTTCATGATAGCCATGACGGCCGGACTGCATCGGCGCAGTCCGGCTGTCATGGCGGCGGTCCGTCAGAAACGGAAACCTACCTGAATGTCGACCATCTGATAGTTCGGATCCACGAGGCTCTTGTTGTTCACGTGTACGAACTCACCGCTGATCTGCATATTCTTGGAGAACAAGTAATCCAATCCCACCTCATATTGGGTGATCTGTTTGGAGGAGTCGCCGGTTGGTTGGTACATATCGTAGCGTGCTTTTGCATGCAACCGCTGCTTGATGATCGGGGCGATGACGAGGGCATAGACACCCTGGGCCTTGTCGCCGTTGCTGCTGAGGTTGCAGTCAGAGGCGGATGCGTCGTTGGTGTTGTTAAGCGCTTTGGCAAAAGCAAGACCCGTGGAGTGGGCATATTCCGAACGGAAGGTCCAGTCGTTGATAAGATACTCGGCACTGAAAGCATAACGGCGTTGCTGCAACTTGCGGACGCCGGAATGGCTGACGCCATCTTCGGTCCAAGTGCCTTTGCGTGCGTAGCTGCCCGTCCAGCCGAATGCGCCGACGCGCATGCCTGCAACCGGCATCACCCACACACCGCCGATGAGGTTCTTCTGCTCATCAATGTCCTTCACGTTGATCCCCTGACCATTGAAGACACCCACCTGATAGTGGAGCAGGTTGCGTCCGCTGGCATTCTTGAGAAAATCGCCCTGAACCTGAAGGCCGATGTCGCGGCCGTTGCTCGAGTGCGCTCCGGCTCGGTCGCTGAATCCAGCCAATTTCGTGATGACCTGCGAATAGCTCATGAATCCCTGGTCAATGGGGTGCATGGGATTTTCAAATGTGAACGGATTCTTATACTGCCCGACCTTCACCTTGAAGAATTCGTACTTCTGCCATTCCACAAACATGTCCACGATCTTGGGTGCCGAGCCGAGCGTGGAGGTGTTTCCGTTGAACTGGAGTTGCATCTTCCAATACCAGTCAGACAGGATCCGGCCGTCTAAGGTTGTGCGTACCAGTCGCAGGTTGAATGAGTTTGACTTTGCCCCTTCTTGCCCGCTGTATTGGTATTGGGTAATTCCGTAGCCGGACAATTTCACGTTGTTGATCCAGGTTGTCTTCTTCTCCTGTGCGCCCGCGGTCATGACAAGCATGGCGGTGAGTGCAATGATGATCCCCTTTTTCATAGTTTTTGAATTCCTGATTATTATTTTTATATGATGTTTAGATCCCTGACATGGGGGCAAAGATAGGGAAATATTTAAGAAAAATCAATAATTTATAGGTATTTTTTTGCCTGTTCGTCTCTTCTTTCCATTAAAATGACATTCTCAACGTGTGTTGTCTGCGGGAACATGTCAACCGGCTGGATGGCCATGACTTTGTAATCGGCGTCTAATGCGGCCACATCCCGGGCTTGCGTGGCTGGGTTGCAGCTGACATAGACGATCCGTTTTGGAGCTGCCAAGAGGATGGTCTTGACGACATCGGGATGCATGCCGGCCCGCGGGGGGTCGGTGATGATGACATCGGGACGCCCGTGTTGGGCGATGAAGTCGGCGGTCAGGATATCTTTCATGTCACCGGCGAAGAAGAGGGTGTTGCCGATTCCGTTGACCTGACTGTTGACCTTGGCATCCTCGATCGCTTCCGGGACATATTCGATGCCGATCACCTTGCGGGCCTTGGATGCCACAAAGTTGGCGATCGTGCCTGTTCCTGTGTAGAGATCATAGACGAGTTCCTGACCCGTCAACTGTGCGAACGAGCGCGCGACGGCATAGAGGTGGTAGGCTTGGTCCGTATTTGTCTGGTAGAAACTCTTTGGACCGACCTTGAACTTCAGGTCTTCCATGGTTTCCCAGATATGGTCTTCGCCCTTGAAAACATGGACGGGGAGATCCCCGAAGGTATCGTTGCCCTTGTGATTGTCCACATATAATAAAGAGGTGATCTGTGGGAAGCGGTTGCCGAGATGACCAAGCAACCCCATGGCCTGTTGCTGTTCTTCGTCGCCGCCGATGCAGAACTGCACGATCACCATCCACTCGCCACTGCGGGAATGGCGGACAACCACGTCGCGCAGCAGTCCCCGCTGCTCACGGATATCGAAGAACGACAGGGCGTTGGCGAAGGCATAGTCGCGGATTTCATTGCGCACTTCGTTGCAAAGATCGTCCATCAGCCAGCATTTTTCGATCGGATAGATCTTGTCAAATGCCCCCGTGATGTGGAATCCGATCGCATTCATGTTGTCGAAGACTGTCCCCGACGCCACTTCCTCTTTCGTCAGCCACCGCTTGTTGCAGCAGCCGAACTCGAGCTTGTTGCGATATCCGAACACCTTTTCCGATCCCAAGATCGGCGAGATCTCCGGTATCTCGATCTTTCCGATTCGGGTTAGCTGGTCGAACACTTGCTTCTGCTTGGCTTTCAGCTGCTCTTCGTAGGGGAGGTTCTGCCATTTGCAGCCGCCGCAGATGCCGAAGTGGGCACACTGGGGTGTCACTCTCAGGTCGCTTTGCTTGACATAGCGGATCACCTCCGCCTCACAGTAGTGGTGCTTCTTGCGGCGCACCTGCAGGTCGACGATGTCACCCGGCACGGCGAAAGGTACAAAGACAACCATGTCATTGACCCGCGCCAAGGCTTTCCCTTCTGCTGCGACGTCGGTGATCGTTACGTTTTCGAGTATCGGTAGTGGTTTACGTTTCTGACTCATATACTTGTTTTTGACTGCAAACTTACAAAAAATAGCCGAAGAAAACAAAGAAAACGGAAAGGATAATGACGACCGTCTGCGATGGCAATGGTAATAGTCTGTCTGTCAGTGTGTTATGGGGTGGATGGTGCGGAGTGGCCTTGCGTGCTGCGCGGAGCATAGCTTTGGACGGTCAAGAGCTATGCTTTTGACGCCCCGGATGATAGCTTTCGGCGGCCCGGAGCTATGCTCCGCGGACGGCATCATTTTGCACTTGCCGACCGGGAGCTGGGATGCGGATCTAAAAGACTTTATGAAAGGATAATTAATGGCTTGTAATAGAATGAGTTATAGCATTGTCAAGTTCGGTCTTTTCTGCGCTGTTTGCAGTTCATAGTGCCACCTTCATGCCGACGTTGAGAAAACCCTGGCAGCCATACCCCAATTCGGAGTAGAGCCGGATGCGCTGACGGCCGAACTCGATGCCGCCCACCGTGACATGGAAGGTGAACCGCTGGTAGGTGCGATAGATGGATTTCAGCTCATCGACGCGTTGCGGGTTTGTGTCCCGGTTGGGGCGGAAGTCGCAGACCTGACGCATGTATCCGAGCGCTACTTTCGAATAGCAGCGGAACACTCGGTTGTCTGTCACATACCAGGAGTAGCGTGCGAAAGGTAGCAGGTAGAAGGAGCGGCTCAGCAGATGACCGGTGTGGAACGACGGGAAGTATGCGTTGTCAGTCGGATTGTCCGGCTGTGGGTCATCCGGGAAATTGTAGTCGGCGAAGTTGCCGCCTCCGTAGCCCCAGCCGAAAAGGCCTCCGGCTGCCCATCGGAGGCTGAGACGGTAGAGATAGTCCACGCTGACGGTGCCGTGAGTGATGCCGAACAGACCGCAATCCACATAGTCTTCTTCCATCTGGTACTTGTCAGAGAGCAGGTCGATCATGTCATTGACCTTCATGTCTGCATCATTCGGGCCGCATCCAGCGCTGATGCCCACTTCGTGTCGGCGTGTTTCCTGCGCTACGGTAATGACCGGAAGGAGCGTCAGGAGGCAAATGAGAACTTCTTTCATGGTTTGTCATGTTTGGGAGGTTCATATACTTCGGATGACTCTAAGAGCGGGTGTCCGTTTTATGGACAAAACTCGGATCCGCCACGGTGATTGCAAATCGGATCCTTTTTTTTAGCATAAATTAACCGAAAGACCACTTTAGGGAGAGGGACGAAAGTTCTTCTCCTTTTTTTGTATTGCTTAAGTTATTCGTCAATGCTCTTTTGGGGCTTTGCGCTCCCAAACGCAAGGTAAACATGGAGAGAGTGTTGATGCCATACAAATGCAAAGATAGGTTGCACTGACAGCTAATTTATTCATCACGCTTCTCTCAAGAAGCATCGAAAGGAACAGTGCATTCTCGCAGAATGTTAATATGTTGCGTTTTACATTGATGTACTATATTTTTTATCTTGTTTTATGGAAACTTCCGAAAACATGGAGCAACATTTTTGCCGATGAGCAACAAAAAAGCACCAGCAGAACCAACCATTTTGTTCAATGGGGAGCTTTCTGCAAAAAGAAAACTCAAAGTCTGATCACTATATCCAGCGGTTTATTTCATTTTGCGAAAGGTCAACTGGCACCATTCGTTTTCGCTTTGCTGACCGATTTTCTCCAAGTTCCATTTGGCGGCCTGTGCCGTCAGAAGAGTGACATCTTCCATGAGAAAGCCGCTGACAAGAAGGAGCGATCCTGCAGTCATCACTTCAAGATATGCGGGAATATCCGCAAGCAGAATGTTGCGGTTGATGTTGGCCATGACTATGTCGAACGGACCCTCGTCAGCGGGAATGACTGACGCATCACCATGCAAGATCCGCATGTTGCCGATTCCGTTGAGCCCGGCATTATGTCGTGCGTTGGCCACACTCCATTCGTCAATATCGAAAGCTACGACTTTTTCTGCTCCCAACAGGGAAGCCCCGATGCTGAGGATGCCCGTTCCGCAGCCGCAGTCGAGCACGTTTTTGCCCCGAAGGTCGAGTTGAAGCAGAGCGGCGAGCATCATACGGGTGGTCTGATGGCTTCCGGATCCGAAGGCCTGCACGGCATCTATCCCTATCAGCAGACAATCGTGCCCAGATGAGAGTTGATCCGCCGTCATGTGTTTGGCATCATAAATCATCAGCCG
>ONHE01000122.1 GCA_900317545.1 uncultured Prevotella sp.
GCCTTGCAGGCTATTTTTCGCAGGCTGCAGCATCACCGTGCGAGGTGCCGATGCAGCTGGAGCACAATCTGTTTGGCCCATTCGGCATCGTATCCGACATCAATGCGCTGCGTGCGAGAGGGCGGTCCGGCTGTCACGATCAGCACCTGATAGCTCGGCGGACCATACGGCGTGCCCGCATTGTTGAACGTGATGTCGGTGATATCCTTCAGCTCCGTCTCCGTCCCGTTGATGATCATCAGGCCCAGGCGGTCATAAACGGGAATGGCGCCCTGAAGCTCCTGTCCCCGCGCAGCATCCGTCACCACGAGGTCGTCAGGCTCTCCGTAGCGTCCGGTCACTTCGTCCATCGACTGTAAAGTTCCGTCTCGCTCGTTGGATTTCTTGTTTGCGGCCCGTTCGAAACGGTCCTTTCCCAAGAGCAGACTCAACAAGCCGCCAAGCAGGATGGCTGCTCCGGTGTTGCTCATGAGGAAGGCAAACACGGCCAGAAGTATGACGGCCAACCAGAGAAGTATTTTTCTTTTCATGCGAATGATGATTTTTGGAGGGATCGGAGGATAGGGGACGGACGGTCAGAGATCCAACCTCCGGATCACTCGAGCGGGGGTTCCGACGGCGATCGTATTGGCCTCGATGTCGCGCGTGACCACAGATCCGGCCCCTATCGTCACGTTGTCGCCGATCGTCACACCGGCGAGGATAGTCACCGAGCCGCCTATCCACACGTTGGAACCAACCTTTACCGGTTTCGCCCATTGCTGCTGGGCGTTCCGGCTCACAGGATCGGTGGGGTGGCAGGCCGTATAGATGCTCACGTTAGGACCGATGAAGCAGTTGTCGCCGAATGTGACGCAGGCCTCGTCGAGCACGGTCAGGTTGAAGTTGGCAAAGAAGTGGTGTCCCACAAGGATATGTCTGCCGTAGTCGCAGTAGAACGGCGGATTGATCATCGTGTCGTCGTCGCAGCGTCCGAGCATCTCTTTCAGCAGACGGCGGCGCCCTTCCGTGTCTGACGGACGCAGGTTGTTGTAAGCCCAGACGCGGTCTTTGTTGGCGGTCAAGTCACGGAGTATGTCCGGGTCGTGAGCCTCATAGACCAGCCCGCTCAGCATTTTTTCTCTTTCAGTCATTGTAAGTATATGTCTTGTCGTGGTCCTGTCAGTTGTTCAGGCGATCATTCGGCCGTCTCGCCGGCATCGATGCCGTTGATCCTTTTCTTCACGTTGGCCCATGCTTTAGCCCCGTGGAAAAAGCACTCCTCCATCGTCTCTGTCATCTGCGGCAGTCGGCTCATGGGAATGGAGAAGGTCAGTTCGTCGGCCGCGACATAGGGGCGGGCGGAGATGTCAAACATGCCGAGGAAGCAGCTGTGCCCCTGTCGCCGGTTTTCCGTCACCACCTTGGCGATGATCGAACTGCATCCGGAACCCCAGCCGGCCACCACTGCGTCGTCCCAAGTGTTGTCGAAGCAGGCCCAGTTGACCAGTCCCGCCAGCATGTCCGGTGTCGCAAAGCAGATCAGACCTTCGGCATCGTACATGCGCTCGGCACGGTCGACGCGCCAAAAGTTGAGAAAGGGCGCCGGCGCAGGCTGCAAGTCGAACTTGTCGATGGCCTCTCTGACCATCCCGGGTGTCTGCTTGTAGCGTTCCGTCTGCGACACGAAGGTCGGAATGCGGTCGTTCATCGGACCGAAACCGGTGTAGACCGTCCCGCCTCCACACTGCAGCTCGCCGGCCGAGAACGAGATCGTCTCGCCCTTGCGGACCGCTTGCAGGGCTCCGATCAGGCAGTGACCGCGATGCCGGGGCTCGCTCATCGGACGGTCACTGTAGCCGAAAGCGATGGGCAGACCAGGCTTCTCGCCGAAGGCCTCGCGCCATTTCTGTATCCATAATGTTGTCTGTATCATGCGTGTTCGTGATAGGTTGGTTCGTGACGGGTCAGCTGTGGCGCTCCGGTTTCTGCATCAGCTGCTTCTTGGTGTCGGCATCAAAGCGCTCGATGGCATAGCGGAGCATGGTGCGGGGCATGTCGCCGCGGTGCGCCTTGACAAAGGTATAGAGGCGCTGCGTGTCGCGCTTGCCAGCCTCGCGTAGCATCCATCCCACGGCCTTGTGCATCAGATCGTGCGGATGGTGCATGAATCTGACTGCTAATTGATAGGTGTCCTCGAGCTGTCCGGCGCGTATCAGGGCGAGCGTGGAGACCATAGCGATGCGGTTGTCCCATAGCCGTGGACTGTCGGCAAGGCGGTAGAGCACATCGCGCGGCTTGTTGATGAGGTAACGGCCGATGACGGTCGGGGCCGAGAGATCGACCAGATCCCAGTTGTTGATACGGTCCGTGTGGCTCAGATAGCAGTCAATGAGGCCCTGCCGGATGGCTGTTGCCTGTGCGTCGCCCTTGCTGACCCGGCGGTCCAAGGCATCCGCCTGCAACGTCAGGATGATGAGGCCGCACATCCGCATTTCATGCCATGGGCTGGCCAGCAACTGTTCGGGCACATCGGTGTCGGCATCTCTGTGCGCCCGGGCCACCACACGTATCTGCGGCACAGTTACGCCGAGGAACCGGTCTCCGGCGCCATACTGGCCCTCCGCAGTCTTGAAGAAGCAGGTGAGGACGGTGCGTTTCTCGTCGTTGGCGAACGCCTTCAGTTCCTCGAAAATTTGTTTGGTTTTTTGTTTCATGAGTAATTTGCCGGATGCTTGCCCTGCAAAGTTAGGAAAAATATGCCATTCGTGTGCCATGTACTGCTGAAAAATGTGCGCTTTCCCGCAATCTTCCGCCGTGCCCTGCGCCTCCTTCTGCCTGATGCGGTTTTGATGTCTGTTTTTCGCTGATTTTCAGTCTGTCTTGTGCGAACCTGTCGGCCCGTTCAGCCCATGATACCGAATGGGCTGTGCAGAGCTATCATTTGGGCGGCCCATATGATAGCTCTTGACTGCCCGGATGATAGCTTTGGGCGGCTCACATGATAGCTCTTGACCGCCCGGATGATAGCTTTGCAGACTGCACTGAAAATATATGCTTTTGACAGACCTTTTCTTCGGTGTTTCCAAAGCTCGTCCCCGATTCGTATATGTCTGATTTTCTGCATCTTTTACGGCCTTCTGTGGCTTTAAAATAAATATGATCTGTCTTTGTGTTTGAACTAATATAAATATTTTTAATGAAGTTTTCTACCCTCTGCTTCTCAGTGATTCTTTTCCAAGTTCGGTTCAAGAACGCCGTGAAAACGGCGTTTTGACATTGACAGAAAATGTGCGAAGACACGAAGATTCACTTCATCTCTTTATTTGGCATTATTGTCAATGCGACTGAAGATCGTGCGTTAAAAAAAACTCATCCTTTCTTGTTTAACGCTAAGAGAAACAACGAGTGGACGCTCTTCCCGTATTTCCCACTCCTTCGAGAGAGTGAAAAAAGGCTATGCACGTTCCTCTCTTCCCCTGAAAAACCATATCTCCTACATAGAAAAAATCATGATTTCTACCTCATCTATCTCACCATTGGGCTATGTCGTTGATAATGAATGGATTAATTGGTGAGGTATATGGTGAACTATCCCCTAAATACTTCACCCGACACTTCACCATCAGAATCTTCATTCTTTCATCGCTTCGTCACCTCATACACGAACCTTTTGTCCCGCGTCCTTGTTGATAAGTGATAGTCTGTCAATGTGTTATCGATGTCGAAGACGAAGAAGCGATAGGTGACGATGCCCTTATGTTTATCATGGAGCTTGCATAAGATGCGGTCACTAACGGCCACGTGAGTGGTCCATCATCGTCTTTTTCCCTGTAAGGAATTAACCGTACTGCCGCTTCGTTTTCACTATAGGATCATTTCAAGTTATAAAATCGTATTTTCATGTGGAAATATAATGTTACTTGATTATCAGATGGTTACGTGGTAAATGGTACAAAAATGTACAGTAAGAACTTCAGCCATATCCTAAAAAAAACGTGTTGATTACAAATTGCAAATTATGGATGTTTATCAATTTCGTGATACGGTTTAACATCTTTTACCAGGAAATTGTATACGAAAAAGTTGTCTAATATTGAAACTTTCCCTACCTTTGCGCTATGGAAAGAAAGATAGTTACGTATGGTGGCTATTTTGAAGCTTTCA
>ONHE01000180.1 GCA_900317545.1 uncultured Prevotella sp.
CCGCAGACGGAACAGCTCTTCCGGATCATCGCACGCGCCGAACAGTGGCTCCGCACGCACCCCGTACGCGTGCCGATCCTTAAATGGGAAACGGCCAAATGGGGCGAGTCGCCCGCCGACTTCGGGCGCAAATAGGCGGCGAAACACGCACATGGAGGTGGCGGAAGGCACACGCGTAGCCGGCAGAAGACCCATCCGAATCAGCGACAACAGGCTTCTGTCTGACGTCAACGATCAATAGTCGGCGAGATAACCCTTGGTAAACATATCGTAAGCAAGCGCTTCCAACTCGGAGAGGCGCATTTCGGTCAGTGCATGTTCGATCTTCCGGATCAGGAGATCACGCTTATAGTCATCGTTTTCGCTCAATTTGGAAGTGAATCGGTTGCTCATTGTGGAGTCCTTTCATAATGGATGATTACGTTTCCGTCATATTCTTCACGCTCTGCGACCCTGATATCCGGGGGCAGAAGGGGTGCCCGGGTGCCGGCGGAGACGGCAAACGGCGCTGTCTCGACCCGTATCTCGTCCCACAATCCCTGATCGATGAAGCTCTGAAGGGTGACTGCTCCGCCCTCGACAATGAGCGACTGGCGCTGCTCGGCATAGAGTCTCTGAAGCTCGGAGGTGAGGTCGGTCTCATGCGAAAGCACGATCCGCTCCGGGTCGGGACCGCTCCAGTGGCGCACGTTGAGCTGCGGATGCTCACGCTCATCAGTGATCCGGCCGACCAAGATGGCGTCGTACTCGGCCCGGAGCTGATGAACGAGCATGCGGGTGAAAGCATTCGAGAGTTGCAGCGCACCCGTCTCGACGCCGGGGAGAGCCGGGGGGAGGCCGATGAAGCCGTTTGCGGTCTGCGCCCATTTAAGGAGTATGAACGGCCGATGATAGGTATGGAAGGTGAAGAAGCGCTTGTTGAGCCGCCGACACGCGCTTTCGAGCACGCCGACGGTGACCTCCACGCCTGCCTCGCGCAGCTTCCGGATGCCGCGCCCGCGCACTTCGGCGAAGGGATCGATGGTCCCCACGACGACGCGAGGCACGCGCTTGCGGATGATGAGGTCGGCACAGGGCGGCGTGCGGCCATAGTGCGAGCACGGTTCAAGGCTCACATAAAGCGTCGAGAAGGGCACCAAGGCCTCGTCTGCCGGACGGACGGAGGCGAAACAGTTGACCTCCGCATGGGCCTCGCCGCATCTGACGTGCCAGCCCTCGCCGATGATGCGCCCTTCATGGACCAGCACCGCGCCCACCATGGGATTGGGCTTGGCGGTCAAGAGGCCGTTCCGGGCGAGCTGAATGCAGCGCTGCATGTATTTTTCGTCTATCACTTCTTGCGTCATAAGGATATTTTTTCTAATTTTGCACATATATGACGTACAATCAACTTTGGCACTCCCTGACATCCATTTATGATGAGGGCGAGGCGAAAGCCATCGTCCGCACGGTCTTGGATGTAGTCTTCGGCCTGTCGATGGCTGACGTCTGCAGTGGCAAAGTTACACAATTATCCGAAGAAGAGTGCAGTTTGCTCGAAGAAATGATGCACCGGTTGCAGAAATGCGAGCCTGTCCAGTATGTCACGGGGGTGGCCCGTTTCGGCGGCAGAACATTCAGGGTGCGCCCCGGCGTACTGATTCCGCGGCCCGAAACGGAAGAACTTTGCCATCGGATTTCAAGCATTCTTCGTGCCGAAGTCATCATGCGTCATCCGCCATTAGCCATGAATCCTTCTGAATCACAGGATATCCGGCCCGCTAGAATCAACTTGCTCGACGTCGGAACCGGATCGGGCTGCATCGCCACGACATTAGCCTTGGACTGCCCGGAGACAGCGGTGACGGCCTGGGACCTGTCGGCAGCGGCGCTCACAGTGGCCCGCGAGAACGCCGAACGATTGGGGGCGCGGGTGCATTTCGTGCGTCAGGACGCGCTGAACCCGCCGCCTGACCGCGACAGATGGGACGTGATCGTGAGCAATCCGCCTTATATCTGCCGCCGGGAACAAGCGTCCATGCACCGGAACGTGACCGACTATGAGCCGGAGATGGCACTCTTCGTGCCCGACGAGGATCCGTTGCGCTTCTATCGGGCCATCTCCGGCTACGCGACGGAGGCGCTCCGGGTGGGCGGCCTACTGTGTTTCGAGATCAATCCGCGCTATTGGGCCGACATCGCCGACATGCTCTCCGCGCTCGGATTCACGGACGTGGAGGTCGGAAAGGATGCCTTCGGCCATGAAAGATTCGTCATCGGGCGGCGCCGGAAGGACGATCTGACGACGGATAAAGACAGGCCCGGTCAGGGCGGAAACAACTGATAACGACATCGCATGAAACCAATCACTGAAGAAGAAGCACTCCTGAAGCTCGGCGCCATGTGTGCCTCGGCCGAGCACTGCACCGGCGAGCTGCGCGCGAAGATGGCCCGCTGGGGGATGGAAGAGGCGGCGCAGAAGCGGATCATCAGGCGTCTGTCGGACGAGAAGTATGTAGACGACGCCCGCTATTGCCGCTTCTTCGTCCGTGACAAGATACGCTACAACAAGTGGGGACGGCGCAAAGTGGAGCAGGCCCTGTGGCAGAAGCAGATCCCGAAGGAGATCTACGGGCCGGTGCTTGATGCCGTTCCCGATGCCGACTACTTGGAAGTGCTGCGCCCGCTGCTGCGCCAGAAGGAGCCGACCATCAAGGCCCGCAACGACTATGAGCGCGGGATGAAGCTCCTGCAGTTTGCCCTCGGCCGCGGCTTTGACATGAACATCATCCGGCAGTGCATCGATGAGCCGGAAGCGGAGGATGAAGACGATTAGCTTGGCAGGCCGTTTGGTCGACTTCGCATTGCCGCGGCCGTGCGCCGTCTGCGGCGATCGGCTCAATCCGGGTGAGGACTTCGTCTGCGCTCGGTGCAACCTGCACCTGCCCCGGACCGGCTATGCCGACTCGCCGGAGGACAACGAGATGGCCCGCATCCTGTGGGGACGGATGACCGTCGAACGGTGTGCGGCGCTGCTTCATTTCCACTATGGATCGGAGGCGGCGCACGTCGTCTACGGCCTGAAATACTTTGACCATCCCGATTACGGTTATCTCATGGGTCGCATGATGGGCCGGGAGATGGGGCGGAGCGGATTTTTCGAAGGCATGGACCTCATCATTCCTGTACCGCTGGCGCGCAAACGGCAGTGGCAGCGGGGCTACAACCAGAGCGAAGAGATCGCCGAAGGTCTCAGCCGGGAGACCGGATTGCCCGTGGCGAGGCATGTGCTGCGGAGGCAGAAGATCACCGAAAGCCAGACGAGGAAAGACAGGTGGGAGCGCAACGTGAACATGGAGGACGCGTTCCGCATGGTGCGCGCCGGGCGTATTGCCCACCGCCACGTGCTGCTCGTCGACGACGTGGTGACCACGGGAGCCACCATCTGCGCCTGCGCCAAAGCCTTGGAGGCAGCCGGGGACGTCCGCATCAGCGTCCTGTCGATAGGATTTGTCAAAAGCTGAAATAAAGATTAAAAATCGGAAGGCATTGACCGGAATATGCAATATTTAGCGTACCTTTGCATCAGGCCGTCAGACAGCGACTGCCTGTCAACCGATATCCGCGCAGCCTGCCGACCCTCCGGACGCGAGCGAATCATCTTCAAATACAATCAGACATGGACCAACTCAAGAAAGCATTTGCATCGAAGCTGCTGAAGATCAAAGCGATCAAGCTGCAACCGAACAACCCTTTCACCTGGGCATCAGGCTGGAAGTCGCCCTTCTACTGTGATAACCGCAAGACACTCTCCTATCCCGAGCTGCGCAACTACGTGAAATTGGAGATCATCCACGCCATCTTGGAGCGCTTCCCCGACGTGGAGGCGATCGCAGGTGTGGCAACCGGAGCCATCCCACAGGGTGCGCTGGTGGCCGACGCGCTGCATCTGCCTTTTGTCTATGTGCGCTCCAAACCGAAGGATCACGGCTTGGAGAACCTCATCGAGGGTGAACTGAAACCCGCGATGAAGGTCGTTGTCATCGAGGATCTTATCTCCACGGGCGGCAGCAGTCTGAAAGCGGTCGAGGCAATCCGCAAGAACGGCTGCGAGGTTATCGGCATGGTGGCCTCCTACACCTATGGTTTCCCGGTGGCAGAACAGGCTTTCGCCGACGCCAAGGTGACACTCGTCACCCTCACCGACTATGAGCACGTGGTCCAGGAAGCCCTCGAGACAGGCTATATTGACGCTGCTGACGTGGAGGTTTTGCACCAGTGGCGCAAGGATCCCGCACACTGGCAACCGGCTGAATAAACATGCGGCTCGCCGAGAGCGATGCTCCGGGCCATCCAAAGCTATGCTCCGGGCCGTCCAAAGCTATGCTCCGGGAAGTCCAAAGCTATGCTCCGGGAAGTCCAAAGGATAGCTCCGCGTAATACACTGATAACCAACGAATTTCATGAGCACTAAATTTGAAAGCAGCATCAGGCAGATCGCCTATGCACAACAGGCAGTTTACGATAAGCTGAGTGACCTCAGCAACCTCGAGAGCGTGAAGGACCGCATCCCGCAGGACAAATTGGAGTCGTTCACGTTTGACAGTGATTCCATCTCGATCAAAGTACCCATGGCTGGCGACATCAAGCTCCGGATCGTGGAACGGGAGGCTCCCGGGACCATCAAGTTTGAGACCGTGCAGAGCCCCGTGCCGTTCAACTTCTGGATACAGTTGCTGCCCACCGGCGAGACAAGCTGCAAGATGAAGCTCACCATCAAGGCAGAGCTGAACCCGTTCATCAGGGGCATGGTGCAGAAACCGCTGCAGGAAGGCATCGAGAAGGTGGCCGACGCGCTGCAGGCGATCAGTTATGAATAGAGGAGAAGAAATACAAAGTCGTTGAAGAAATCAGGAGGCGAAGGCACATGGCAAACAAACTCTGGGAAAAGAACTTTGAAGTGAACCGGGAGATCGAACGCTTCACTGTCGGCAAAGACCGTGACATGGATCTCTATTTGGCCAAATACGACGTGTTAGGGTCCATGGCCCACATCACCATGCTGGCCTCCATCGGACTCCTGAAGTCCGACGAGCTGGCACCGCTGCTCGCCGAACTGAAGAACATCTACGCCACCTGCGAGCGCGGCGAGTTCCGTATCGAAGACGGTGTGGAGGACGTTCACTCCCAAGTAGAGCTCATGCTCACGCGCCGGTTGGGCGACATGGGAAAAAAGATCCATAGCGGACGCTCACGCAATGACCAGGTCCTGCTCGACCTGAAACTCTTCACGCGCCATCAACTGATGGAGATTGCCGAGGACGTGAAGACCCTCTTCGACGAGCTGATCAGCAAGAGCGAGCAGCTGAAGGACGTACTCATGCCCGGCTATACCCACCTCCAGATCGCCATGCCGTCGAGCTTCGGACTCTGGTTTGGCGCCTACGCCGAGTCGTTGGCAGACGACATGCTCTTCCTGCAGGCCGCCTACCGGATGACCAACCGCAATCCGCTCGGGTCGGCGGCAGGCTACGGCAGTTCCTTCCCGCTCAACCGCACGATGACGACCGAGCTTCTCGGCTTCGACTCGATGGACTATAACGTGGTCTATGCACAGATGGGGCGCGGCAAGATGGAACGCAACGTCGCCTTTGCCATGGCTTCCGTGGCCGGCACATTGGCCAAGCTGGCCTTTGACGCCTGCCTCTTCAACAGCCAGAACTTCGGTTTCGTCCGGCTTCCGAAAGAATGCACGACCGGCTCGAGCATCATGCCGCACAAGAAGAATCCCGATGTCTTCGAACTGATCCGCGCCAAAAGCAACAAGATACAGAGCCTGCCCACTCAGGTGATGATGATCATGAACAACCTGCCCGCAGGCTATTTCCGCGACTTGCAGATCATCAAGGAAGTCTTCCTGCCCGCCTTCGACGAGCTGAAAGACTGTCTCCACATGACCGCATACATTATCAATAAGATGGAGGTCAACCGTCACATCCTCGACAATCCCATGTATGACCCCATCTTTTCGGTGGAGGAGGTCAACCGGCTGGCTGCCGCAGGCATACCCTTCCGTGACGCTTACAGGCAGGTAGGGCTCAGCATCGAAGCCGGCACGTTCCATGCCGACCGCGAGATCCACCACACGCACGAAGGCTCCATCGGCAACCTCTGCAACGATCGCATACAGGCGCTCATGCAGGAGACCATAGACGGATTCCACTTTGAACGAATGACCGACGCCGAAAGCAAACTTCTCGGATGAAAGCACCTATCTTCCGCCTCATTCTGCCGGCCCTTCTCCTCACCTTAGAGGCCTGCAACGGATCGCAGTTTGAATACAGCGACCGAAGCTGCTACGTGCTTTTCGACAACGCGACCCATCTGGATCCGACAATCGCAAGTGCCATGACGCCCTACTCCAACGTGTTCGTGACCATCTCGGAGACCATACACGGCGGCGCCCGTTACTTCCGTTTCGCTTCCAATCAGGGCGGTGCGTCCACCGAATCCATCTTCAACGCCATCGACCAACGCCACAGCATCATCATCGGGATGAACGGCGGACTGATCGTAGGTTATGGCGCCCTGAGCGACCCTTTGACCTTCTACGCCTTCGACCGCGAGTGTCCCAACTGCTTTGATCCCGCCCGTCTGCCCGTGCGGGGCTATCCGCTGCAGACCGCATCCAACGGCATCGCCACCTGCGCCACATGCAAGCGGCAGTACGACCTCAACAACATGGGAATCATAGTCGCCGGAGATCCGGGCAACAAACTGACACGCTACCGCGCCGAGACCACCGGTCCGCACGGCGTACTCTTCGTCCATTAAAATATTAAAATGTGTAAATTCGTTTGGCTGTTCGGATATTTAGCTATATCTTTGCAAATAGGTTAACGGCACGCTGAACGCAACTGAGACAACGGCAGACATCTTCCGTGACCGCTCCGATCACAGTGCAGTATTGTCACGGCCATGCACCCCTGCAGACGCGGCAGCCATCAGCAACCGTCAGGACATTATGCGGCAATAGCTCAGTTGGTAGAGCGCGACCTTGCCAAGGTCGAGGTCGCGGGTTCGAGTCCCGTTTGCCGCTCTCTTTTTTGATTATTCCCAAGGCCGCAATGGTGGAATTGGTAGACACGAGGGACTTAAAATCCCTTGGCCAGTAATGGCTGTGCGGGTTCGAGTCCCGCTCGCGGCA
>ONHE01000183.1 GCA_900317545.1 uncultured Prevotella sp.
AGCTATGCTCCGGGCCGCCCGGAGCATAGCTCTGCGCGAGGCACATGAAAACTGCCCAAAAAGCATAGCTTTGGAGTCGTCAGGAGGGATCAAATGTGGCGGGGCGTGCGGATCATCGTTCAGACAAGGGCAAAAAAAATGGGGCACCGCCGTGTCCCAACCTTGTTAACCTTAAATCTAATACTATGAAAAACACGATGCAAAGATAAGCACTTTCCGGATATGCCGCAAATAAACGGAATAATAATTGTACACAGAACACGTTTTCTTGATATAAATCAAACGGAACAAAAGATTTTCATGAAAAAAGTTGGTGTTTTCAGATATAATGTCTATCTTTGTCGCAAAAGATAATCAAACAGGAACAGGAGGATATTGAATTCCGACAACAACGAAAGCTGTCGGAATTCATTATTTTATGTTACCTCGCGAAACACTATTAATTTATTAAACCGTATTATTATGGCATACATGTCACAAGAAGGCTATGACAAGCTCGTAGCCGAACTCAAGCGATTGGAGTCAGTTGAGCGCCCAAAGGCATCTGCCGCGATAGCAGAAGCCCGCGACAAGGGCGACTTGAGCGAGAACTCGGAATATGATGCAGCCCGGGAAGCTCAGGCACATTTAGAAGATAAAATCAACATGCTCAAGATAGCGATCTCTGAATCGAAAATCGTAGACACGTCGCGCCTGTCAAGCGACACGGTGCAGATTCTCTCGAAAGTCGAGATGACGAACATGGCAAACAAGTCAAAAATGACCTACACCATCGTCAGTGAGAACGAGGCAGACCTGCGCGAAGGGAAGATCTCCATCAAGACTCCTATCGCCCAGGGACTTCTCAACAAGAAAGTGGGCGACATCGCCGAGATCAAGATACCGCGCGGCACGATCAAGCTGCGCATTGACAAGATCTCAATTGCCTGACGATCCGTCACAGCTGAATCATCACTAAACAGATACGATCATGGCTACATTGTTTTCAAAGATCGTAGCCGGAGACATTCCGAGCTACAAATGTGCCGAGAGCGAAAAGTTCTACGCTTTCCTCGACATCGCCCCCTTGGCCGTGGGGCACACGCTGGTCATCCCTCGCAAGGAAGTGGACTACCTCTTCGACATGGCTGACGAAGACTTGGCAGAAATGCAGGTCTTTGCCAAGAAGGTGGCACAGGCCATCCGCACGGCGTTCCCCTGCCGGAAGGTGGCAGAGGTGGTGCTCGGGCTGGAAGTGCCCCATGCACACATCCATCTCATACCGATCAACAGCGAGGCCGACGTCGACTTCCACAAGGAGAAGCTCAAACTGACGGAAGAGGAGTTCCGCGCCATCGCCGACAAGATCTACACGGCCTTCACCCAAGGCTGACCCGCGTCGGCCCGGCAGCTGACGTCCCGTTCGGAACAATCAGCTCAGTCCCTACGCTCCACATTCTGTTTCCCCCGGTCAGACCACAGCGGTCAGACCGGGGGAAACTGCGTTGCGGGGTAGCGCACCTGCTGATCCCCAAATCGTCAGCATCACAAAGATTATCGATTTCAGATCGCACGAAGGTGGATTTTTATGCTTACCTTTGTGCCAAGATAATGAGATGATGGCAAATATCACAATTTTTAAAGGGTCTTTCAAAGACAAACTGGCCTTGAAGCTGGCACCTGCGATCAAGGCAGGATTTCCAAGTCCGGCCGAAGATTACCTGCAGGACAGCATCGATTTCAACAGGGATCTCATCAAGCATCCTGAATCTACATTCTACGGACGCGTGTCGGGCGACTCGCTGATCGATGCCGGCATCTGCGACGGGGATATCGCCATCATCGACAAAGCAGAAGAAGCGGAGAACGGAGACCTTGTCGTGGCCTATATCAACAATGAGTTCACGATGAAGTTTCTCGACCTGTCGCATCTGTCCGAAGGATATATCGAGCTGATTCCCGCCAATGCCCAGTATCCGCCCATCAAGGTTCATGACGTGGACGACTTTGAAGTGTGGGGCGTTGTCGTGCGCACCATCAAGACTTGGAAGAAGTAATGTATTACGCTATTTGCGACTGCGACTGCTGTTATGTGAGCTGCGAGCGGGTGTTCCGCCCTGATCTGAATCACAAACCCGTTGTTGTGCTGAGCAACAATGACGGCTGCATCGTGGCCCGAAGCAAGGAAGCCAAGCTGTTGGGCATCAAAGCCGGCATGCCCTATTATCAGATGAAGGAGCAGTTTCCGCATGCGGACATTGCCGTCTTCTCAAGCAATTACGAACTTTACGGGGAGCTCACGGCCAGGGTGATGAAGATCATCCGAGAGGCTTCCCCCTACGCTTTCCGCTATTCCATCGACGAATGCTTCTGCCACCTGCCCGACATGGATTATCCGGAACTCAAGCAATGGGGCGAGAGCCTCTGCCGGCGCGTCCTGAAATGTACCGGAATGCCCATCAGCATCGGCATCGCCAGGACCAAGACTTTGGCCAAGACGGCGAGCCACTTTGCAAAGAAATACAAAGGATACAACCACTGTTGCATCATTGACACGGACGAAAAGCGGGTCAAGGCCTTACGGCTCTGCCCCATCGGAGAGGTCTGGGGAGTCGGCCGACAATACGCCGCCAGATTAGAGACGGCAGGTATCAAGACGGCCTATGACTTTGCCTCCCATCACAAAGACTGGGTCAGGAACCAGTTCAACATCGTGGGGGCAAGGACCTGGATGGAACTCAACGGCCAGGACTGTGTGCCCGACGAGATGCTGACCAAGAAGAAAAGCATCTGTACAAGCAGAAGCTTTACAGGCCAGACATCCGATTACGAGACGGTGAGGACCCACGTTGCCAACTTCGCGGCACGCTGTGCGGAGAAGCTGCGGAGACAGCACTCGGTTGCATCCGTCGTCACCGTATTTATCCATACAAACAGCTTCAGAGAAGACTTAGCCCAATACTGGAACACTGGCGAGCGCACTCTCCTCACGCCATCCAACTCCACGCAAACGATCGTACAAGCTGCGGCCGCGTGCCTGCATGACATCTTCATTCACGGATACCAATACAAGAAGGCCGGCGTCATCGTGATGGGTATTTCATCCGAGAATGCCATTCAGACGAATTTCATCGACTTCGATGCCAAGCGAGCCGAAAAGCAGAAACTACTTGACAAGGCGATCGACAGATTGAACAAGCTCAACGGCAAGGAGACCATCGTGTTGGGGTCGCAGCAATATAAACGCAGATACGAGAATGGGAAGGCGATCGTCTTTGCGGACGCCATCCAACATGCGTTCAAAAGCAAGAATCCTACCACGCGATGGAGCGACATCATCGAGCTGAACAAAAGCCAGCAGGCCGACGGCGCGCACGAACAGCCGACCGACAAGCAGCCCGCCACTCCGGCAAGGCATCCGTCCGGAACCGTCCGCAGAACGGTTTCCCTGCCCCAGACCGGACACAGAGACAAATGACGGACGACGGACTGCACGCGCAGAGGGCATCTCAGGATTGGCAACTTTTTTTAGGACTATTTAGGACAAGATTTTTTTCAAATCAGAATAATCTTACTATATTTGTCCACCTAATAAACGGAAAGTGACTCAAATATCTCATCAGACACGTCGGATCCTGCTCGGCTGGCTGCTCGTAGCGGTCTTCCTGCCTCAGATAGCAGTGAAAGCGCTTCACGTATGTGAAAGTGGCCAGTCTGCCGTCTACAGTCTGACTCCTGCCGACGGGTCGCAGCTCAACCACAGCAATGCCGACTGTCCGATCTGCCATTACGCTTTCCAACCGCTTTTCGTACATCAATTCTTTACGCCAGACGTCATCCCCGTGGTCTACGCCGACCTCATTCAGGTGTGCTATCAGACCAAGCCTTATGCTTGCAGCATAGACACTCCGGGGCTGCGCGCGCCTCCTGCAAAAGTCTGCTGATACTTTCATTCCGGACGGACTGTGACAGTGCTTAGCCGAAAGGATAGCTCCGGGCAGCCGAAAGGATAGCTCCGGGC
>ONHE01000104.1 GCA_900317545.1 uncultured Prevotella sp.
CAGAAGCCGCTGCTGCCGCTTCATAACATCGTGTGACCTCTTTCCGCAACGCTCCGCTGTCTGCCGGATAGAACTGTCCGGCTACGGCTGCCGGGCGGATCCGTACAGCCTGTTCGCCATGCACGTGGCATCCACTCATCATCATAGCTGTCAAAATCAGTATCTCAAGTTTGAATCTCATGTCATCTTCCGCAAATATATGGATTAAAGATCAAAAAAGCAAATTATTCTTGCGGGATTGCGATTTTTTATCTAACTTTACGTCGCATACCCCCCGTGGCGCGGACTTCCGCATCGGATAATGCCCGATCCGGCAGTCTGAAGCGGTCGGGGAGGGTGGCTGACGTGTCAGAAACTTAAAGCTATATGACAATGATAGAATACATCACGGACAACCTGTGGCTCCTTTGGACCATCGTCACTTTCGTCTGTCTGATCCTCGAATTGAGTTCCGGTGACTTCTTCGTCACTTGTTTCGCCATCGGAGCCGTGGCCGGAGTCCTGTCTGCTTTGCTCGGTTCCCCCTTCTGGATGCAGGTCATCGCCTGGGCTCTGTTCTCGGTCCTGAGCATCTGGTTGATCCGCCCGCGCCTGCTCCGGGCGCTTCACAGGAGCGGTGAGGAGCGCGTCAGCAACGCCGATGCGCTCATCGGGCGCATCGGGACGGTCATCGAACCCATCAGACCGACCGAATCAGGCTACGTCAAAGTGGACGGGGACAACTGGAAAGCCGTCAGTGACGACCCGCAGGAGATTGCGGCAGGCGACAAGGTGCGCATCGTCTCGCGCGACTCCATCATTGTGACCGTCGAGCGGGTCTGATCTTCCTGACACCATTCAGCAACCATTCAATTCAAATATTATGATAGGGACTTATCTACTTGTTGCCATTGTCGTCCTGGCGCTGATATTCGTCAAGATGACCATCGTGATCATTCCTCAGAGTGAAACCAAGATCATCGAGCGCTTGGGAAAATACTATGCCACACTCAAACCGGGCATCAATCTCATCCTGCCGTTCATTGACCGGGCCAAAGACATCGTGGCTCTCAAGAACGGACGGTACACCTACACCAACTCCATCGATCTCCGCGAGCAGGTATATGACTTCGATCGGCAGAACGTCATTACCAAAGACAACATCCAGATGCAGATTAACGCGTTGCTGTATTTCCAGATCGTGGATCCGTTCAAGGCCGTCTACGAGATCAACAACCTGCCCAACGCCATCGAGAAGCTGACGCAGACCACGCTGCGCAATATCATCGGCGAGATGGAACTGGACCAGACGCTCACCAGCCGCGATACGATCAACACCAAACTGCGTGGCGTTCTCGACGACGCGACAAACAAGTGGGGCATCAAGGTCAACCGGGTCGAGCTGCAGGACATCATTCCGCCCTCAAGCGTATTGAACGCCATGGAGAAGCAAATGCAGGCCGAGCGCGACAAGCGAGCCACCATTCTCACGTCAGAAGGTGACAAGCAGGCCCAGATCCTCAAGAGTGAAGGCGAGAAAGCAGCTACCATCAACCGAGCCGAAGCTGACAAGCAGCAGGCCATCCTGCGCGCTGAGGGTGAGGCGACGGCACGCATCCGCAAGGCCGAAGCCGAGGCCATCGCCATCCAGAAGATCACCGAGGCCGTCGGACAGTCGACCAATCCGGCCAACTATCTGCTCGCCCAGAAGTATATCATGATGCTCGAGCAGGTGGCAAGCGGCGACAAGACGAAGACAGTATTCCTCCCCTATGAGTCCAGCAACTTAATGGGGTCGATCGGAGGTATCAAGGAACTGTTCAAGGGAGAATAATTCAGGAGCGGCCGAAAGGCCGTTCTCTTTTTTTGACCTTAAGGATTTGGACCTTCGAAAGGGCCGACGGGGCGGCCCCGCGATCTTGAAACGATCGGGTGATTGTCTTTGAATGCGTTGATAATCACATGATTATGAAAATAAAAAGTAAGTAAAACAGAATCATCATAATGTCATTTTAGAAAATGAGAATAAGCATTGTGGCCGGGGCACGGCCGAACTTTATCAAGGTGGCACCGATCATCCGCGTGATCGAAAGGGCCAAAGCGTCGGATCGGGATATAGACTATGAACTGGTCTATTGTGGCCGGGAGGACGACCCCACGTTAGAGGCGTCGCTCTTTGAAGACCTCCAGATCGCCCGTCCGAACATCTTCTTAGGCGTCGACTGTGACAATCTGAACGAGCTGACGGGGCTTGTCATGTCGAAGTTTGAATACCACTTGCAACAGCATCCTGCCGATGCGGTCATCGTGGTCGATGATCTCGCGTCGACCATGGCCGTCTCCATCGTGACCAAGAAGCAGGGCATCCTGCTGGCACATATCGCCGCCGGCACCCGCAGCTTCGACATCAACATGCCCAAGGAGATCAACCGGTTGGTCATTGATGGCCTTTCCGACATGCTCTTCACGGCCGGCATGAGCAACAACTCCATCGCCAACCGCGAGGGAGCAGAGCTGTCTAAGGTCTACATGGTGGGCAACATCCTCATCGACAACCTGCGTTTCAACCGCGAACGGATCGAAAATGCCGTCCTGCCCGACAGTCTGAAGGACATCGTCACGCAGCCTTATCTCGTCTTTACGCTCAATCGTAAGGCACTCATTGCAGACCGGCCCAATCTGGAAATGATGATGCGGAAGATGGCGGAAGCGGCTTCCGGACTGCCCATCCTTGCACCTTTGCGCGGTCTGGCAGCCGCAACGGTGCGCCGAATCATCGGTTCCGGTCCGTCGCCCCTGATCCTCACCGAGCCATTGGGCTATTTGGAATTCTCGCATCTCACGGCTCATGCCGCCGGCATCATCACTGACTCGGGCAACGTGGCGGAAGAGGCGACATTCAATGGCGTGCCCTGCGTGACCCTCAACAGTTACACGGAACATATCGAGACGGTTAAGATCGGGACGAATGAGCTCGTCGGCGAAGATCCCGAAAAGCTCGGCGAGGCCGTCCGCAAGATCGTCAGCGGGCAGTGGAAACATGCCGCGATCCCGGATCGGTGGGACGGACGGAGTGCGGAACGCATCGTCCAGATCCTGATGGAGTGGGGAACGGCCCAACGGAAGTAGAACGGAGCCCCCCGGATCCGGCCTGACCGGACGGGAGACAAACACAAAATAAAATGAAGAAAATAGCATTGATTACAGGAGCGACGAGTGGAATCGGCGAGGCTTGCGCACGACGTTTCTCGCTCGGAGGTTATGATCTGATTCTCACAGGACGCAATGCCGGAAAATTGGAGGCGCTCAAGGCGCAGTTGGAAGCGGAGGGCACGGAGGTGCGCCTGCTGATTTTCGATGTGCGTGACCGTGAAGCCGCCCGCGCGGCGCTTGACACCTTGGAAGACCGATGGCGCGACATCGACGTGCTGATCAACAACGCCGGATTGGCCAGAGGATTGGAGCCCGAGTATGAAGGCAGCTTCGATGACTGGGATGAGATGATCGACACCAATCTGAAAGGGCTGCTCACGATGACGCGGCTGCTCGTGCCGCACATGGTGGAGCGCAACCGCGGGCATATCATCAACATGGGATCGGTGGCAGGCGATGCCGCTTACGCCGGCGGTAATGTCTACTGCGCCACGAAGGCTGCCGTCAAGGCGGTCACTGACGGACTGCGGATCGACTTGGTGAATACGGCCGTCCGCGTGACGACCGTCAAGCCGGGGCTCGTGCAGACCAATTTCAGCCGCGTGCGGTTCCATGGCGATGACGGTCGGGCCGACAAGGTCTATGAGGGCATTCAGCCGCTTACGGGCGACGATGTGGCCGATGTCGCCTTCTACGCAGCCAGTGCGCCGGAGCATGTGCAGATAGCCGAGGTGCTCGTGCTGGCCACCCATCAGGCAAGTGGATCGGTGATGAGCAAGGACCCGCTGCGCAAGGAGCACCTGACATGAGGTCCCGCGGCCCCATGCAAGGACGCGCGCTGACATTTTAATTGACATCCTGCGCCAGACGGATGTATATTTATCCGGGGGCGCAGAAGCCGCGATCGGAAACCGGAGATGGTTCGAGAGGTCGAGACGAAAAAATCGTCTCTACGGGTCTTAAAATGGGTCTTCGTTCCGAAAAGTTTACAATACGACCATCCGTAAGTCTGCTTCAGATGGTCCAAAGATAGGTTATGGTCCGGGCGGAGCTATGTTTTGCGCTGTCCGGACTTATCTTTTGAGCACTCTAAAGCAATGTTCCGTCCGCTCCGGAGGATGCCTTTGGGTCTTGCGGAGCCATGATCTTGCATGAATATACGGATTACGCTGGATCCGCATACTTATCCATTTTGAATTATTTTAGCATTCTTCCATTCCTGTTCGTCTGAATTTATGTACCTTTGCAGCTGCAATGCAAACACAGCAGGATCATTATACGTTCCTTACATCGGGCCCCATTCATCGCGTCATAGGTACGATGGCCGTGCCGACAATCATCAGTATGTTGATCACCAACCTCTACAATATTGCCGACACATTCTTCGTGGGCCAGATTGATACGCAGTCGACGGCAGCCGTGGGTGTCGTCTTTTCGCTGATGTTTTGTGTACAGGCCTTCGGCTTCCTGTTCGGTCACGGATCGGGAAACTTCATAGCCCGCGAGCTCGGGGCACAGCGCCATGAGAACGCGAACAAGATGGCGGCCACGGGATTTGTCTTTTCTGCCACCGCCGGACTGCTCATCATGCTCTTCGGCCACGTATTCCTCCGCCCGCTCTCCGTGTGGTTGGGCAGCACGCCGACGATTCTTCCCTATACCGAACGCTATCTGCGGATCATCCTTTTTGGCACTCCGTTTCTGACAGCCTCGCTCACTCTCAACAACCAAATGCGCTTCCAGGGCAACGCCGCCTATGCTATGTATGGCATAGTGGCGGGGGCCGTGCTCAACGTATTGTTGGATCCGCTCTTCATCTTTGTCTTCCGGATGGGCGTGAGCGGTGCTGCACTGGCCACGGTGGTCGGACAGGTGGTGAGCTTTTTCATCCTCTGGCGCATGACCAAGCGTGGTGGTAACATCCCGATCAGGCTCCGCAGCTTCACCCCGACATGGGCTTTCATCAAGGAGATCTTCTTTGGCGGGTCGCCGTCCTTGAGCCGACAGGGCCTCGGAGCGGTGGCGACACTGATGCTCAACGTCGCTGCCGGTGCCTATGGAGATGCCGCCATCGCCGCTATGTC
The DNA here is from genome assembly GCA_900317545.1 of uncultured Prevotella sp. Lineage (GTDB taxonomy): Bacteria > Bacteroidota > Bacteroidia > Bacteroidales > Bacteroidaceae > Prevotella. The sequence goes on from ONHE01000104.1 coordinate 5,217, forward strand.
CATCGTCAGTCGCATCGCCATGTTTGTCATGGCGGTTATTATAGGCCTTGGGCAGGGCTTCCAGCCATTCTGCGGGTTCTGCTATGGTGCCGGGCTCTACCCCCGTTTGAAGGCCGGCTACTGGTTTACGGTGAAGTCCGGCACCGTCATCCTCATCTTTTTCACCCTCCTGTGCTTCGTTTTCGGCGAGTCGTCCATATCAGTTTTCCGCGACGATTCTGATGTGATTCGGATCGGGCAGGTCGCTCTCCGATGGCAGCTGATGACCTGGCCGTTCATCTCCTTGATCGTCACGAGCAACATGCTGCTGCAGACGTGCCGTCGTCCGCTGCGTGCCAATATCCTCGCAGCAGCAAGGCAGGGCCTTTTCTTCATCCCGCTGATCGTCGTGCTGCCTCGTTGTTTCGGGTTGGCCGGTGTGGAATGCTGCCAGGCCGTGAGCGATCTGCTGGCGTTTGGCATCACCGTTCCAATCGTCTGGAGCTTCTTCCGTGAGATCAACGCCCTGCCTCCGGCTGATCCGGTAGGACGTTCCGCTGAAGACGGATCATCAAAATGTCACAAACAGGATAAAACGCTTTGAAAATGGCAACAGCACTCTCGATCAAGAACATGGTATGCAACCGCTGCGTGATGGCCGTCGACAGCACGTTGAAAGCGTTGGGACTGCATCCCCAGTCAGTCACCTTAGGCGAGGCGAAAGTGACGGAAACGCTCTCTCCGAAACAGATGGAGACTGTGCGGACGCATCTTTCCGAACTCGGATTTGAGCTGCTCGACGATCGCCGACAGCAGGTCATCGACCGCATCCGCAAGGCCGTCATCGGATTGGTGCGCGGTCGCGAGGACCGCCCGGCATGCAACCTGAGTGAGGTGGTGGCTGCGGAGCTGCATCAGGATTATAGCTCCCTGAGCAAGTTGTTCAGTGAAGTGACCGGCAAGACGATCGAGCGCTACTATATGGAGCAGCGCATCGAGCGCGTCAAGGAGCTGATCCGTTATGACGAGATGACCCTCACGGAGATCGCCTATCAGTTGGATTATTCCTCCGTGGCCTATCTCAGCAGTCAGTTCAAGACCGTGACGGGCATGACACCGACCCGGTTCAAGGCCCTGAAGGAGAACACTCGCAGGCCGATTGACGAGATTTAACTGCTGTCGGAAGGTGTTTTTATAGGGTTTGGAGACCGTCGGGGTGCTTCCGGCTGTCACCTTTCGTTCCCAGCATAGTCCTCCGCCCGGTCAGCTATGGCAAGGTGCCGGCAGGAATATCATAAATCTTATCCATGATTTCGTAACGCTTCCTGTTCATTCTCTGCGTATCTTTGCACACGATAAAGGTATTCACATTTAAAACGTAAGACAATGAACAGGACTTTCACAGTAGACGGAATGAAGTGCCCCCACTGCCAGGCAAACGTTGAAAATGCCCTCAAGGCACTCGCCGGAGTCAGATCGGCCAAGGCTGATATTGAGGCGAAGAGCGTTACAGTTGACTATGATGATGCACAGGTTGCGCCCGAACAGCTCAAACAGGCTGTCGATGAGGCCGGCCATTATGAAATGTCTCTCTGATCATGAAACGTACCATTCCGGTTATAGGAATGGCCTGCGCTTCCTGCTCTGCAAATGTGGAGCGCAGGCTCAACGAGACAGAGGGCGTGGCGAGTGCGTCGGTCAGTCTGCCCGGACGCAGCGCGCTGATCGACTATGATCCAGAAGTGGTCTCATTGGAGACCCTAAAAAGCCGGATCAATGATATCGGATATGATCTCGTCATTGAGGCTGATCGGTCAGCCGTAGATATTGAACGTCAGGCCTATCGGGTGCTGAAGCGGCGGACAGTCTTGTCATGGGTGCTGTCCGTTCTCGTGATGTGCGTCTCCATGCACTGGCTTGACCTCGGGTCGCGGGATGCCTCCAACCAGGCGAGTCTGTTGCTCTC
>ONHE01000025.1 GCA_900317545.1 uncultured Prevotella sp.
TACGACTGCTGTCTTACGGCTGATCCATGCCTGACGAACGGTCGATGAAGCAGCCGATTTCCGATTCTCAACCGGCTTGTTCCGTCCCTGCGGAAAGATGGATGCACGCCGATGAAAAAAAGTCTGCCAGAATTGCAGTTATGTCGAATAAATTGTGTAATTTTGTCACCTGATGAATACGAACGAACTGCAAAAGATCAAGCAACGATACAACATTGTCGGCAACGACGATAATTTGAACCACGCATTTGACGTGGCCCTGCAAGTCGCACCTACCGATCTGTCGGTCCTGATCGTCGGTGAGAGCGGCGTAGGCAAGGAGATCGTGCCCCGCATTATCCATGACAACTCGCCCCGGAGACGTGAACGCTACTTTGCGATCAACTGCGGTTCGATCCCCGAAGGAACCATCGACAGTGAGCTGTTCGGACATGAGAAAGGGTCATTCACGGGTGCCATCGGCGAGAGTGAAGGCTACTTCGGCATCGCCAACAAGGGTACGATCTTCTTAGACGAGGTCGGCGAGCTGCCCATCGCCACGCAGGCCCGGCTGCTGCGCGTGCTGGAGACCGGCGAATATATCCGGGTCGGAGGCCAGGAAATCAAGAAGACCGACGTCCGGATCGTCGCTGCAACCAACGTGAACCTGCACAAGGCCATCACCGAAGGCCGCTTCCGGGAAGACCTCTACTATCGTCTGAACACCATTCCGATACAGATTCCGCCTCTCAGAGACCGCGGCAATGACATCCTCCTGCTGTTTCGGCTGTTCGCTATGCAGATGGCTGAGAAGTACAGACTGCCCAAGATCACCCTCACCGAGGATGCCAAGCAGCTCATGCTGAAATACAAATGGCCGGGTAACGTGCGTCAGTTGAAGAACATCACGGAGCAGATGTCTATTCTGAGCGAGAGCCGTGAGATCGACTCGCTGGCCCTCCAGCAGTTTATCCCGCACGATCCGGAAAGCACACAGCTGGCCCCCATCAGCCAGTCGGGTGCGCACTCGTATGAGAGCGAGCGTGAAATACTCTACAAAATCCTATACGAACTGCGCGGCAATGTAAGCGACTTGCGGCGGGAGATGAATTCGCTCCGCAAGCAATTGAATGACAACCGCCAGCTGAACGAAGGCATCCATGCCATCGCCTCAACCCATCCGGCCATCGTCCATCACCCGACCGCCATCACGCCGGCCACCCCCGGCAATGTCGAGGAGGCTGAAGCGGAAGAGATATCCATCGAACCTGAGAGCCTCAACCTGAACGACTTGGGGCGGCAGATGGTGGAGAAGGCACTGGAAAGGAATGGCGGAAACCGCAAGAAAGCAGCCCAGGAGCTCGGCATATCGGATCGTACGCTCTATCGAAGAATCAAACAATACGGTTTGGAAAAATAAATCCGGAACGCCGGGAATCAGCATGAAGAAGGAAAAAAGACAATCGACGCGTGTTGCAAAACATCAGTTCAGGGGCATTCTATGTGCTCTCTTCCTGCTGTCATTGATCGTTTCGTGCAGCATCAGCTACAAGTTCAACGGCGCCAGCATCGACTACACCAAGACGAAGACGATACAGATCGTCGACTTTCCGATCCGCTCCAGCTATGTCTGGGGACCCATGGGACCGCTTTTCAACAATCAGCTGAAGGATCAGTTTGCCAACCACACGCGTCTCCAACAGGTGAAGCGGAACGGCGACCTGAAGATTGAAGGCGAGATCACGCAATACTCCCAGCGCAACAAATCGGTCTCCAACGAAGGCTATTCGGCCCAGACAGAGCTCGCAATCACGGTCAACGTTAGATTCACCAACAACGTCAACCACAAGGAGGACTTTGAAAAGCAGTTCACGGCAACCTCCAGTTACGAGACCACACGCACCCTGAACTCAGTCCAGGAAGAACTCGTGACCCAGATGGTGAAGGACTTAGTGGACCAGATATTCAACGCCACCGTGGCCAACTGGTAACAAACGGCACCACGCAACAGCAGCAGAAACCGAGCAAGATGAACATAGCAGAACTGATCAAGCACCCGGAACAGATGGACAAGGAGACGCTATACGATCTCCGAAGCCTGCTTGCGCTCTATCCGTACTACCAGTCCGCCCGCCTGCTGCTGCTGCAGAACCTCTACCTGATGCATGATCCGACATTCGACGAGGAGCTTCGCCGGGCGGCCGTCTACATCACAGACCGCAGGGTGATTTTCAACTTTGTCGAAGCCGCACACTATCAGCTGAAAGGCGAGAGAAACCAGAAGACCGGCACGGAGCAATCCTCCGAGGGCGACAGAACCGCCACGCTGATCGACAATTTCTTGGATTCCATACCGCCCGAAGACAGCGAGGAGAAGGACCGCAAGCGCAAGCCGACGCCCGCAGACGCCTCCGTCGACTATGTCGCATACCTGCTTCAGACCTCGGATGACACCGACAGCGAGGGAGACGAAAGCCACCTGCCGGCCATGAAGGGACAAGCACTGATCGACAATTTCATCAACCATGACAATGGGAAGATCGAACTCAAGGACGAACCGGAGTTTGTGCCGCAGCTTGAAGACGAACCTCAAGACGGTCCCAATGAGGGTGAAGAAGGCTATTATACCGAGACTTTAGCCCGAATATACATCAAACAAGGGCGATATGAACGTGCTTTGACAATTATCCAGCAATTAAATTTGAATTATCCAAAAAAAAATGCTTACTTTGCAGACCAAATCAGATTCTTGAAGAAGTTGATAATTAACAATAAAAAAAACAATAAATAGAAATGGTTTACACATTATTCGTCGTACTGATTGTCCTGGTCTCCATCATGATGATTCTGATCGTATTGATCCAGGAGTCCAAAGGTGGGGGCCTCGCTTCCAATTTCTCTTCGTCAAACTCCATTATGGGAGTGCGCAAGACCACTGACTTTATCGAGAAGGCAACGTGGGGATTAGCTGCCTGCATGGTCGTGCTCAGTGTCCTCTGCACCTATGTCGCACCCACATCGTCTGCGGACCAGAGCGTGCTCGAAAAGAGCGCCACGCAGACCGAAACGACCAATCCGGCCAACGTGCCCGGCTTCGGTGCCGGCCAGCAAGCTGCGCCCAAGGGCCAGCAGACGGCTCCTCAGGGTGCAGCCAAGAAGGCTCCTGCCGCTCCGAAAGCACCTGCAACTCCGGCCAACTAAGGCTCTGCGGATCAGGCACAGCATCGCGGCAGCTACGACAGAAATCGGCTGCAGCCTACTCAAGACACACAAGGGGAATTGTCTCATCAGGACAATTCCCCTTATTGTTTGCATTGCTCCAAGCGGCGCAAACGATCAGACGGCCGGCCGTCAGCCTCGAGAGCGGCCGGTTCAACGGCCGATCAACTCCAAGAAATAACGGTGGACGGCGGCCGATCCGGTCAGTTCGGGATGGAAAGCAGTGACCAACTGGCGACCCTGACGGGCGGCCACGATGCGGCTGTCGACACATGCGAGTGCTTCGGCATTCTCCCCTACCGCCTTGATATAAGGTGCGCGGATAAAGGTCATCGGTATGGTGCCCACACCTTGCATGCTCCCTTCGGTGCGAAAGCTGCCCAACTGGCGGCCGTAGGCATTGCGGCAGGCTGTGATGTCCATGGTCGCTATGCCCCGCTCCTGCCCTCCCTCCACCTGACGGGCCAGCAGAATGAGACCGGCACAAGTGCCAAAGACGGGCAGCCCATGGATAATGTCGGCGCGGATGGGGTCCAGCAAGCCGAGGTCGGCCAGCAGCTTCGCCTGGACCGTGCTCTCCCCGCCGGGGATGATCAGTCCGTCTTTCGGCTGATCCCAGTCGGCCTGCTGCCGCACCTCAAAGCTGTCGACGCCCAAGCGGGAGAGCACGGCGCGATGCTCGGCAAAGGCTCCCTGCAGAGCCAGAACAGCGATCCTCATTTGCCGCGTTCAGCCATCAGCAGCTGAATCTCCTGTTCGTTGATGCCCACCATGGCTTCGCCGAGATCCTCGGAGATGGCAGCCAGCAGCTTCGGATCATTATAATTGGTCACGGCCTGCACGATGGCGGCTGCCCGCTTGGCAGGATTACCGCTCTTGAAGATGCCGCTTCCGACGAACACACCCTCCGCGCCAAGCTGCATCATCAATGCGGCGTCGGCCGGGGTTGCCACTCCTCCGGCAGCGAAATTGACCACGGGGAGACGGCCGTTGTCGTGTACGTACTTCACGAGATCATAGGGAGCCTGCAACTGCTTGGCCGCCTCGAAGAGCTCATCCTCACGCATGGCCACGAGACTGCGGATCTGGCTCTGCATGAGACGCATGTGACTGACGGCCTGAACGACGTCGCCCGTCCCGGGTTCACCCTTGGTCCGGATCATCGTAGCACCCTCGGCGATGCGGCGGAGGGCCTCACTGAGGTTGCGGGCACCACAGACAAAGGGCACGTCAAACTGCGTCTTGTCGATGTGGTAGACATCATCGGCCGGCGAAAGCACCTCACTCTCGTCGATATAATCAATCTCGATGGCCTGCAGGATCTGTGCCTCGGCGATGTGCCCGATGCGGCATTTGGCCATCACGGGAATACTCACGGCCTCCTGTATGCCCCGGATCATCTTGGGATCACTCATGCGCGACACGCCTCCGGCTGCACGGATGTCGGCCGGGATGCGTTCGAGGGCCATTACTGCGCACGCCCCTGCCTGCTCGGCAATGCGTGCCTGTTCGGGGGTGGTGACGTCCATGATCACGCCACCCTTTAGCATCTGCGCTAAATTACGGTTCAAGTCTTGTCTTTCTTTACTCATTTTGTTTATTTCATTTGACGATAATCACTTGGCGTGATGCCTGTCTGCTTCTTGAAAAACTTGGTGAAATGGGCCTGCGAAGAGAATCCGTAGGCATAGGCGATCTGCTGGATGGTCTGCCCGGAGACGCTGAGCTCCCGCCGCAGCGAGCGCGTGAGGACATTGTCGATGATCACCTTGGGCGACTGGCCCGACACGCGCCGGGCGACCTGGGACAGATAGCGGCTGCTCACGTTGAGGCAGTCGGCGTAATAGTTGACATCACGATTGACCCGGAAATGTTGCTCGACGATATCGAGAAACTCGTTGTAGAGCTGGCTGCTGCGCCCCTGCAGATCGCGGCGATGGGCAATCTGCGCCTGCAGGAAAGCCTTAGCCACGTCGACGGCTTCATCCATTGGACGGTCCTGACTCAGATAGACCGCCAAGGCCGAGGCAAAACTGTTGCCTAAACCGTGGGGCAACTGCTCGTCGATATAAAAGATGTTGTCAGGCCGGTCGTCGCCCAAGATCATGCCGGCTTCACTCCGCCTGACAATGACAAGCGAGCAGAGCGGCAGCAACTGTTGCCGTATGAGCGCGGCAACACGGTCAGGCAGCAGCCGGTCCCCGTTGGTTGAGAGCACCACAGGGTCATAGACCGTATGGCGGGGACGATACTTGGCGAGCGCGCCCACGATGACCGCGAGCGTCTCCTCTGTGCGGATCATGCCGATCTTGACAATCGCGGGCTGCACGTCGTTGACGATCGCCTCGATCTGCGCCTTGACCACGTCGGCCGGGAGATCATAGATGTCCTGGATGCCGAGCGTGTTCTGGACAGTGATCGACGTGATGGCCGACAGGGCGTAGCCACCCAAGGCCGAGATGGTCTTGATGTCCGCCTGAATGCCTGAACCGCTCCCGCTGTCGGAGCCCGTGATGGTGAGTATGGTCTGCATATCGTCTGCTCGTTACATTTGACTGACTGCAAAGTAATGAAAAAAAGCCGAGAGCGCCAAAAAGAGTTCCGATAATGACAAGACAAACGCAAGTTTGTACATCAAATCAGTTGTCAGCAGAGGTTCGGAAGAGGTTCCTGCACAGTGCGCAGCATGTCGGCGCACGGTCGTAGCCCCATCTGCGGATGCACCTGAAACGCCCTGCCGGAGCGTCGCAGAATCGTTTTCCGAAATCCGGAATTATGACCTTTGCAACCCATTGTTAATCAACGTCTTACACAAAGCATAGCTCCGCGCCGTCAAAAGCATAGCTTTAGGGCGCCAAAAGGATAGCTCTCGGCCGCCCAAAGCATAGCTCCGCGCGAGCCATATGATATGTGTGTGAATGGGAGCCCATAAACCATCCTTGAACAGGGATGGAGAGGGGGTGGAAAAAGGGGGAAAGAGGGGGGGAGAAAAGATGAGGGTTGAGGAGATCAGCATACCCGCAAGAGGAGCCTCCCCCACCCTATCCGAGAGAAGGAGAACAGAGTTGGAATGCGGAAATCGGTCATTGCGGACGGGGGGCGGACGCATCGCGGGTGAGCTTCGGACGCATCGCGGGCAGATACGCATATCCGCCCCGACGGAGGCAGGGTGATTACCGGCCGGGCATTTCGTACCTTGCGGACGGACACAAGGCCCACCCCTGCATTCCATTGTGTTTGTTTGATGAAAAAAAACTCATCCTTCAACAAGCAATACCTCAAACGCCCCAATGACGAAGCGCCCGCCGTGGCAGGCCATCTTCGTTCCTCATGCGCCGGCGCCGCGGCACATGGGCTACCGACAGGTTGGCTCCGTCCGGCAGACCCACGGTTCCCGCCATGCCGGAAACGGTCTGTGCCGACCGGAAAACACAAAAAAAAACTGCTCCCGATGCAACGATCGGGAGCAGCTGTATGGGTGAAAGTGGGAAGGATTATTCCCAGCCTGGATTCTGCGTCAGATTCGGGTTCTTCAACCGCTCCGACTGCGGGATCGGGAAAAGATACATCTTATCGTCCCACTGACGGCTGACGTTCTGGCGCGTGTAGGTCACGGAGCCATCATCATTGAGCGTGAGTTTCATCTGCGTGATGCTCTTGAAGAACTTGCTGCCTTCCTTCCAGCGGCGCACATCCCAGAACCGATGGTTCTCAAAAGCCAGTTCGACCATGCGCTCTTTCTGATAACGGGTCCAGAAGGTGGCATTGTCCATACCGGCCGGGAAGGCGGGAAGGCCTGCGCGGACGCGCGTCTTGCCGGCTGCTTCGCGGGCGGACATGGGGAACTCGGCCGTCGTTGCGTCGGCACTTCCGAGGTAACGGAAGACGGCTTCTGCATAATCCAAGTAGAACTCTCCTACGCGGAAGATGAGATAGGTGTGGAAGGAGTTCTTCACACGGCCATTGGCAGCCAAGGATATGGCACCGTTGCAGAGTTTCTTGAGATAGTAGCCGGTCGTCGTGGCACCTGTGAGCGGCTCGCCGTTAGCGCCACCCTGGTAGGTCTGGAGCTTGCCGATGCCGGAGTAAGTAGGCCACTGATCACCGTTGACAGCCACCGTGGCGGCCAGCCGGGGATCACGGTTGGCATAGGGATTCTTCGCATCATAGCCCGAGTTGGGATCATCTATGCTGGCTCCGTTCTTCATGTCATAGGCATCGACAAGATTCTGGGTGGGGCAGTTTCCGCCCGTTCCGCCTTCGATTCCCACGGGATAATTGTAGCCTTCCACCAAGTGGTCTCCACTCGCACTGCTATAGTAGCGGCGGCCGTAGATAATCTCTTTCATGATGGCAATCGAGTTATAGTTACCCGTTGCCCACAGGTCTTCGTACTTCGCAGTGAGCCCCTTCCCCATCTTGTCACAGGCATTGAGCAGGTCCTTTGCATAGGTTGCGGCCTTGTGATAACGTTCCTTGTCGCCGTTGGGATTGAAGAGCGGGCTGGCCCAATAGAGTGCCGCACGCGCCTTGAGCGCCAGGACGGACAGACTGTCGGCACGTCCGGTCTCGGAAACCCCGATGGCATAGTCGCCGAGTTTGCTGTAGTCGGCGATGATCTTGGTCTGTATGTCGTTGCATTCGCTGATGATAAACTCGAAGATCTCATCCGCGCTGTTGCGCGAGAGCGTGTTTACATTGGCCACCGTGGCTTCCTCCTTGAGCAGCGGCACACCGCCATACTGCCTGACGAGATTGAAATAGAAGTAAGCTCGCATAAACCGCGCCTCATACTGGTAGTTCTGATAGCGGTGCATCTGCTTGGAATAGTCATTGTTGAGTTCGAGCTCTTCGAACTTGAGCCCCTGCATGTGATTGATCACATGATTGCAGGTAGCGATGCCGGAGAACATGTTCGTCCACAGCGAACTCTTTGCATTGGTCGGGCTCCAGGCTCCGTCATAGAAGTCTTCGATGGCGTTTCCGCGCTTGCTATACTCACTCTCATCCGAGGCCGAGGCCAGCATGGCGCCTGAACTGTAGTTGCCAAAGTCGTAGTCGACGGTGTTGTAGATGTCTGTCATGAATCCTCCGACGGTGCCGAAGTCCTGGATGATATATTCCTTGTCATATATGTTGTATTCCTTGTAGTTCATTTGGTCACTACAAGCCACCAAGGTTGCAGCAGCCAGAGCACTGATGAATATCTTATTTGCTTTCATATGCTTATCGTTGTTTATATGCAATTAGAATGTAACACTTAAACCGAGCGCTATACTCTTGGTGAGCGGGTTGACGCCGTAAGCCTCCGGATCGCTCTCATCGATATGATCAAAGCAGAGCAGATCTATGCCACGGACATACAACTTGGCTGCATGGATGAATCCGGTCTTGGCAAGAAGCGACTTCGGCAGATGGTAGTAGACCTCCAAGTCACGCAGCTTCAGGAACGAACGGTCGGCAAGCCAGAGCGTCGAAGTGCGATAGTTGTTGGCATTGCTCTGCGAGCTCAAACGCGGAAAGAGCGCATCCTGATTGGCCGGCGTCCAGCGGTTGTCGTAGGCATACTGTGAGATCGTGGTGTTATCCACCAATGGCCAGTACATGCTCTTGGTGTTGAGCACGGCGCTATAGTTGCCTGTGCCCTGCAGCATGGCATAAAATCCGAGTCCTTTCCACTCGGCCCCGATGTGCAGGTTGTAGTAAATCTCTGGACAAGTGACGCTGTATCCGATGGCTTTCGTATCATTGGCGTCGATCTTTTTGTCGCCGTTGAGATCGCGGTACTTGATGTCACCGGGGCGTACCGTGGAGAACGTCTGCACGGGGCTGTCTGCTATGTCGGCCTCATCCTTGAAGAATCCGATGGCCTCCAGACCGTAGATCTGGCCCACGGGATTGCCCGTCTGGACGAGATTGTCATAGGGACGCGGCTCTTCGAGCTGTTCCTTGATCTTGCTCTTGTTGTAGGCGAAGTTGCCCCCGATGTTGAACGTGAAGTCGCGGATGGTCTTCTCATAGTTGAGCCCCACCTCTGTTCCCCAGCTGTCCACGATGCCCGCATTCTCGTATGGCGCGTCGTAGGCCAGGATGACCGAATATTTTCCGGCTGAAGAAACCCAGATATCGGTGCGGTGCTGCTTGTAGAGGTCAAACGTGACATCAAGTCCGCCGAAGAGTTTCGCATCAAGTCCCAAGTTATACTTGTAGGCCTTCTCATGGCCGGGGTTCATTGTGGCGAGCTGACCGAGATAGGTTCGGCCGAAGTCAGACCCGAAACTGCTGTTGAACGGATAGACACCGCCGGAAGTACCATACTGCTGAGCGTAGTACGTCCACAGGTTATCGCCCGGCAAGTAGTCGGCATTGATGATGCCGGCACTGGCACGCAGCTTCAGGAAGTCAACCCAGCTGACATGCTCCATGAAACGTTCCTTGGAGACGACCCATGCCGCGGAGAGTGTCGGAGACAGTGCCCACTTGCTCCCGGGAGCCAATCTGCTGCTGCCGCTCTCGACCAATGCGAGCTCGGCTAAATAGCGTCCGGCATAGGAATAATGTGTCCACCAGCTGATATCCTGCCGGTAAACAGTGTTGCTGAGCCCTTCCGGGTCCTCGTATTCATAGTCGTATTTCAACTGGGTGTAGACGGCGTGATTGCCAAAGCTGCGCTGATAGCTGAACCCACCATCGAAATGGAAACGCCGGCTATAGGCTGTCACGTCCGCAGCTGCTCCCATCTCACTGTCGCTGCCATAGGTACCGGTGTTGAAAGACGGAGAAGAGTCACCCTCGCCCCATGTCGGAGTAGACACGCTATACACATAAGTGCGGCTGTGATCCTCATAGATGTTGGCCGTGTTGTCATATCCCACGCGGATCTCGGCACTTAATCCCGGCAGCCAGGAAGACAGGTTCTGCTTCAACGTGACATCGGAAAAGAGGCTGCGGATATGGTTCTTGTAATAGGCAGCACCGATGGATTGGGCAACGGGGTTTCTCGTTCCGGCCCAGATGTCGCTGCCTGCCCAGACGCCATTCTCATTCCGGATGGGGAATGCAGCAGACGGCACGGTGTAGATCATGTTCCATAAGTCGGCCTGAGAACCCGGACGCGAAGACTCCATCAGCACGCCGAGGAGGTTGATGCGGACATCGGTTGTCGGTGTCAGATCAATGTCCAAGTTCATGCGCATGTTGCCTTTCACATATTTGTCCTGTGTGGAATAGCCCTCGTTCTCATTAGGATTCTTGATGAAACCCTTATCGGATATGAGGTCGAGCATCGAATAGTAACGGAACTTGCCGCTTCCTCCGCGGAATTCCAAGTTATACTTATTCGTCATCCCATGATCACGGAACGTCTCATCGACCCAGTTTACGTTCGGATAAAGATAGGGAAATGTGCCGTCGCGGAAAGCATTCAGCTCCTGCGTGTTGTATCGTGGCGTCAGTCCATCATTGGCACGCGCTTCGTTGATCGCATTCGCATAGGTGTAGGCATCCACAAATTTGGGTTTCTCAGCCAATGTACTAAACAGATGGTCATAGGTCACCTTGATCGAGCGCGAATCCCTTAAACCACGTTTGGTGACGATCTGAACGGCTCCGTTGACACCCTTGTAGCCGAAGAGCGCGACCGCTGCGGCATCCTTGAGAATGGTGACACGCTCCACCTCTTCAGGCGTTACGCTCGTAATGTCACGCTCAATGCCGTCGACAAGGATCAGCGGACTGTTGTTCCCATTCAGCGTCTGCAGTCCGCGGACATAGAATGTCGGATTCTGAGTGGCATAGAGACCTCCGTTCTGAAGAGAGATCAGGCCGTTCCCCTGACCGAGAATGCTGTTGCCGATGTTCTTGGCACTGCGCCGGTCAGTGTCCTTGGAGGTGATCACGGAGACAGAAGCGGTAGACTCGTCTCGCGTCAGTACCTTGTCCGCCCCGACGTCCATCTTCTGGCCAATGAATCGGTCGGGGTGCTCAGAATCTTTCTCTGCTTGCGCCATTGCTGTGTTCGTAAAACCAATCAGCATTGACAGCACGAATATTATCTTGTGTTTCATAAATCAAAGCTTTGTTTTTTATCAATCGTACATGTATATGCCTCACGTTGTTACCAACCGGCATTCTGTGACAATCCATAGCCTTTGTTCACCTCTGTGTCGGGGAACGGCTGGAGATAATACTTCGGATCGAATCCGTCCTTCCACCATATGCGGGATCCGGTAGTGATCTGGAACTTCTCGTAATCAAAGTGAGAAGGTTCATAGAAATTGGGATCGCCTTCCTTGGCCTTGCCGCTTCCGTATTTCTTATACCACTGCGTCTCGCTCCGTTTCCAGTTTCCGCTGGCGTCTTTCATCAGTCGATAGATGCGGAGACCGTGCAGCGGCTTTTCGAAGATGTCAGCTCGCTTGTAGCGAATCAGGTCAAAATAGCGTGACACCTGCAATGAAAGGTCGCAGGCCCGCTCCCTCATGAGCTCGGCCATGAGATTGTCTTTGTTGGCCGTAAGATTCTTATCCGGATTGCAGGCGACAAGTCCTTTCAAACCGACCCTTGCACGTACGGCATCAATATACTTGATGGCTTCGGTCAGGTTGTTGTCTGCCTGAATCAGTGCTTCGGCATATGTGAGATATATATCGCTCAACATCAACGTGTTCCACTGTGGGAACTTCCTCCAGAATGCACTACCTGCAATATACTTAAGGTTACGATAGCCCGTTGCATACAATCCTGAGTTGGTCTTGGGATCATTCGCAGCAATCGATCCACCTACCCAGGTCTCCCAGTTGTCGCCGCTTGTCAGACCGTCACTCCAATTGATAATCTGAAGCGCACCATTCACGATGACATTCTCATACAGTCTTGGATCACGTGTATAGACGCGATTTTGAAGCTGCTGTTTGCCCTTCACGGTATCGCCTTTGACAAACATCTGGTCGAGCTTACCTTCCTTTTCGGCCTTGTCCCAGTCAAATGGGGTTCCGTCAGACCAGGGGAACATCTCTACAAACTCTTGTGTCGGGCAGTAAGAGAAACGTGTGTTGCCCTTGCTTCCATCGGCACTGCTACCCCACGCAAGATTCATCCAGCCGTAGTCGTTGCCGCTTGCGGTGGTATGACGGCGCACACTATGCAGAATCTCAGGACTACCCTGCAGAAGGTAGGATGAACGATAGGCGTAACGATAGTCGGCCTGCGTCGTACCGGCAGGTACCACGAGGTGATAGATTCCGTTTGATGTGAGTTGCTGGAAGAATTCAGCACAAGCATCCTTACATTGTTTCCATAATGCCGGTTTGTATCCTCCATACCATGCGCAAGAATCTTTCTCGACCGTATATTTACCTTCCCAATACGGCTTTTCAGCATTGAAGAGCGGCGAAGCGGCAAATTGAAGGATCTTACACTTCAGCGCCATCGCGCCGGCTTTGGTCCAGTGGCCTGTCTCAGACTGCGCTTCAGCACCGGTATATCCCCAGGGCAGATGATTGCCTTTGATCACTTCGTCAAGCAATCCGACCATGAAGTTGACCGTACTCTCCACACTTGCCCGCGGCAATTCATAGCTGCTCTCGCTGCCCACGTATGCTTCGCGGACGAGGGGAAGTCCGCCATAGAATCTGAATGCCCAGAAATAAGTTGCCGCCATCAAGCAACGGGCCTCGTCCTTGAGGCGTGCCTTCTCTGCATCCTGCATGCCGGGCACCTTGTCAACATTCTCGATGATCAGCCAGCAATGGCGCACATTCTCCCAAATGTATTCATTCGTGAAAGGATAAATATTGCCATTTTTCTTATTGTCGATACTTGAAGTCAAAGTTCCGTTATAATATTTGGAAAAGACAATCGTATTGTTGAAGAAGAGTTGATAGCAATCGTCAAGTGCATCCGGCATACCTTTCCAGTAATTCTGGCACTGGGGCGCAGAGTTGGTGGAGTTTGTCGGCAAGTTATAATATTGTGTACTGTAGATAGCAGCGAGGAACTGGCGCGTGTATTCAGGATTACCGAAGACGGTATCAGCCGTCACCATTCCGCCCGGAGCTTTCTCAAGGAAAGCGCTGCCGAACTTGATCGAATCGGTACAGGATCCCAATACCAGGGCACTGATCAATGTTGCTCCTATTGTATATTTAATATTCAGCTTCATTTTATTTAGAAATTAAGTTTTAGACTCACGGTGAACGTTCTTTGTAAAGGATACGAAGGCGAGCTGCTGGCACGTGTCTCGGGATCTCCCCAGAGGTAAGGCGTGAATGTCAGGAGATTGTATCCGCTGAACGCAAGCTGCGCCCGGTCAAGACCCAAGCTGCGGAAGAAACCGAATTTCATGTTGTATCCGATCATCAAAGTCTTCAGACGCAGGTACTTGGCATCCTTTTCGTAGAGTGCGCAATCCTGATAATTGTTGTTGTCTCCATGTTTCCAGGTTGCGCGCGGATATTCATAGTTCTGTCCGGGATTATTGGGGTCCCAGGTGTGGAGCACGTGATACTCGAGCAATCCACCGTCATCCTTGGCGGTGCGGCTGAGGAACGGATAGCGGAATACGTCGCTCAGCATTCGGCTCACGCCCCATGCGCCTGTCCACTGGGCATTGAATTCCCAGTTCTTCCACGAGCAACCCATGTTCAATCCGAACATATAGGTGGGGTCATCCGTACGCCCTAAATCTCGTGTTCGGTCGTCGGGCGTGATCTTCCCGTCACCATCCAGATCGACGAAGACGGCATCTCCGTCCTTCAGTTCCACCAACTGGGTCGGGAACGGCTGACCGAAGGCCTCTTCATAGAGCCGAGGCGTGTCGGCATCATAGAAGCGGAAGAACTTGTACATGTAGCGAGCGCCGATGCGATGTCCCTTCTGATACTGGAACTCGTTGGTATAGGGGGCTTCCTTCATCTCTTTGATCTCATTCTGATTGTAGGAGAGATTGACGCCGAGCCAATAGCGGAAGTCGCGGTTGATCTGGTCATTCCATTTGAAAGAGAGCTCATATCCCCAGCTATCTACGATACCTAAGTTGGCGTAAGGCACACTGAATCCGATGACCGAAGGTGCCGTGCCGTCGCGCAGGAGGATGCCGGTGCGATGCTCCTTGTAATAGTCGGCCGTCAGGCGAAGACGATCCTGGAGGAAGTTGACGTCAATGCCGTAGTCCTGTTTGAAGGCTTTTTCCCAGCTCACATTCGGATTGTTTTTAGAGTTCTCGTATGCTCCGTAGAACATAGTCGAGTTCTCTATACCAAAGTTATATGCATAACCGCCTCGGGTGGCGTATTTATTGTTACCTACGGTGTATGGGTCAGCGAGATACATGAAGCGCGATCCGCCAATCTTGTCGTTGCCGACGAGCCCCCAGGATGCACGGAGTTTGAGAAACGAAACAATCTTCTTGATGGGCTTGAAGAACCCTTCGTCGCTGACTACCCATCCCACGGACCCTGCTGGGAACGTACCGAAGCGGCGGTCAGGATGGAAGTTCTCCGACCCGTTGTATCCAATGTTGAACTCGGCCATATATTTATTCCTATAGTCATAGGTCAGGCGGCCTACCAATCCCACATATCCGCTCGGAATATCCGAATAACTACTGGGATAATAAGTCTTGCTCTGGTTGTAGAGGAGCAATCCTGTCACCGTGTGATCACCGAAGGTTCGGTTATAGTTGAACGATGTCTCGAAATACCAGTCACGCCCTTTATTTGTATCTTCCGATATCGTAGGAGGCGCGTCAAGGCCATCCTTGCGGTAGCGCATGGTCCCGTCGTCCTGCAACATGGGGTAATAGACGGCGTTGGAAGCATCACCTGTCTTGATGACTTCAAACTGACTGTTGTAGGAACCCTTGATCTTGAACGACAAGCCTTTTGTAATCATGTCCAATTTCTGAACCAATTGGAGGTCCATCTGAAGCTTGTTGAGATTGGTCTTGATGTATCCGGGATTGCCGGAATAGTATTGCAGACCGCTGCCACCGATGTAGGGCAGGCGCAATCCGTCAAGATAGTCGGTCGTGGTGAATACCGGCTTGCCGTCGACAAGGCCCGGACTGGAGAAGGGCGTGGCCTGGAATATGCCGAGCATCAGTCCTGACGATCCGCCACTTGTCAGCGGTCGGTCCGCATCGCTCACGTTGCCGGCCACGTTGAAAGATACGACCGTGGTCTTGGTCACATCCAAATCGAGGTTCGCACGATAGTTGAAGCGCCTGAACTGATAGCCGAAACTGTAGGTTTTTTCAAACTCCTTGAACAGTCCGCCCTGACTCATGTAGCCTGCGGAGACAAAGTATCTCACGTTCTTCGTACCACCGCTGATGTTGACATTGTGTTTCGTCTGGAGCGTGACATCCTTCATCGTGTAGTCCGCCCACTTCGTACTGGGGAACCGGATGGGATCACTTCCGTCCTTGAACTTCTCGATGATGGCATCGGAGAACATTGGCGTGTAGGTCTGCCCCGACGATGCATCGAAGTCGTTCAACTGCATCTGGTTGTAGAAGGTGGCATACTGATAGCTGCTGGCCTGCTCGACCATCTTGGTCGGAGTGAGCGCAGAGAATGACGTGGTGATGTCTATCTTCGCCTTTCCCTCGCTTCCTCGCTTGGTCGTGATCAGCACGACGCCGTTGGCTCCACGCACTCCGAAGACGGCAGTTGCCGAAGCATCCTTGAGCACCGTGATGCTCTCAATGTCCTCAGGATCAATGTCGCCCATCGTCCGCTCTACACCATCGACCTGTATCAGCGGCTCGGAATTGGTCCAGGTGCCTTGTCCGCGGACATAGACACGGGCCGCATCCGATCCCGGCTCACCGGAATACTGCACGGTGGTGACGCCCGAGAGTTGACCGGCCAGAATGTTATTGACCGAGCTGACAGGCGTCCGGACCAAGTCTTCCGACTTTACGGACGAGAGTGCGCCGGTCACTGTCACTTTCTTCTGCACGCCATAGGCGACCACTTCGACACCTCCCAGCTCGACGGCACTACTCGGTTTGAGCTGCACACGCATATTGTTGGAGGCTGTCACGGTTGTTTCTTCAAATCCGATGTACGAGATCTTGATCCGTGTACCGGGTTTTACGTTCAGTTTAAAGTTACCGTCGAAATCGGTAACCGCTCCTTGGGTAGCGCTGCCACCCACTATCAATACCGTCGCACCGATGATGGGCTCTCCCTTGTCATCAACTACGGTTCCGGTAATCGTCTGCTGCTGTTGCACCACATGAGGCTCAGCGTAAGCAGCCTTCACTCCGACGCGTGGACAAAGCGTCAGGGCAGCCGTGATCACAGCTACCGAAAGTAACTTCCCTTTCATAAACTCATTTTGATTCATGTTTATCAGTTGATTAATGCTTATTCGTGTATATAGATATCCATCAAGAGCCAGTCGGAAAGACAGTGCACATCAACGCGCGCGGTCCCGACATCGAATCGGCAGATCTTAAAATATGCTAAAAAGCGGATTTGGTTATTTTAGTTCATTAGTGATTCTGCAAATATAGAGAAAATAATCTAAACATATATCAAAAAGATGTAAAAAATATCAAAAAGTGGGGAATAATATCAAAATTCAAAGTTAATTCTTCCGGTTTACCTCAAAAAAACTGCCGGATGACGAAACGAAAAGACGGCCGGACAAGAGCTATGCTCCGGGCCGCCAAAAGCATAGCTCTCGACGGTCGAAAGCATAGCTCTGCGCGAGCCATAAGATTGCGATGCCGAAAGCGCACTTTCCGAACGGGCCGCCGACCCGCATGCAGCCTCCCGCTGACAGGAGGCGGAAGGGGCGTCCGGAGAGCCGTCCGCGCCTCGGCTGACGCCCGCAGACGAAAAGATCCGGGAAGCATCTGCTCCCCGGATCTTCAGGATGCCGCGCGGCGGAAACGGATTCCGCAGACGCGCAGACCGACGGTCATTCAGACACGTTGTCGGGATTCTGCGTGAGTGCAGGATTGGAATCCAAGTCGTTCTGCGGAATCTTGAAGAGGAAATTGCGGCCGGCTTTGAATTCCACCTCTCCGTCAAAGTAGGTGATGCCGTCAGCCGTGCCCTGCTTGCACTTGGCAGCTGCATACTGGCCGAGCACGCCGCGGCGCAGCTCATCGTAGAAGATCTTGCCTTCGCCGACAAACTCAAAGCGGCGCTGCTGGAAGATTTCCTCGTCCATGGCGGCCTGTGTCGTGTAGGTATAGCTGGCCAGTCCGGCACGGTTGCGGATCATGTTGAGCTCGGCGAGACCTGCCCCACCCTGCAGCAAGTTGGCAGCTTCGGCGTAGTTGAGTAGCACCTCGGCATACCGCAGCATCGGGAAGTTGGCGCAAGGCTTCTGGAGCGACGCGTCCGTACGGTTGTCGAAATACTTGCAGTTGAAGACGCAGCGGTGCTCTGCATTGCGGTCATTCGTGATCTTGGGCACCCACTTTAGCGTATTCACGTCGAAGTCGACGCTTGTGCCGTCATTGAGTTTAAAGTGGGAAAGGAGCGCGTCGGCCCGCTTGTCGTTGTTGTTCTTCATCTCGCGGTAAA
>ONHE01000184.1 GCA_900317545.1 uncultured Prevotella sp.
ACGAACACCGAGAAGCGTTCCAATGTCAACTATCTGGTCCAGGCCAAGAGCCTTCCTGTTGCGGTCAAATACATTGATGAGGTGATGGGCGGAACGATGATCGACTACGTGGTGGCCAGCATCACGGAGACCAAAATCATGGACGTCTACGAGCATCAGGCACCTGTCAAGCAGGCAGAAGCGGGCGGAGAATGAGAGACAGCGACTGGCGCAGGGCTTGAGACTCGTGTGGAACGATGCGTGAAGCGTGCATGAACGATTCCGCATCCCGCTTTTTGCGTTCGGCATGTTCCCGTCCGGGCCTTCCGGGGTCATCCTTTCGGATCTATTATTTCACATTCATAATCCTTGGGAGATCATAATATGGTTGACGTAGCAAAACAATTACATGAGGTTCTGAACGACCTCCCCGACGGCGTCCGACTGGTTGCCGTCAGCAAATTTCATCCCAATGAGTATCTTGAAGCCGCCTATCAGGCAGGCCAAAGGATCTTCGGCGAGAGCCATGAGCAAGAACTCGCCCGCAAGGCAGCGACGTTGCCGAAGGACATAGAGTGGCATTTCATCGGCCATCTGCAGACCAACAAGGTCAAAGCCATTGCTCCTTACATCACGATGATCGATGCCGTCGACTCGCTGAAGCTGCTCCGCGAGATCGACAAGCAGGCTGCCCGCTGCGGACGTGTCATCCCCGTGCTCCTCGAACTGCATATCGCCGAGGAGGCCACGAAGTATGGCTTCACCCTCGATGCCTGCCGTGAGCTGCTGGAGTCAGGGGTCTGGCGGCAGTTGGAACATGTGAAGATCTGCGGCCTGATGATGATGGCGTCCAATGTGGATGGCGAGGCACAGATCGCCGCAGAGTTCGATCAGGCCGCCCGGTTCTTTGATGAGGTGCGCGCGAACTATTTTGCCGACGATCCCGATTTCAAGGAACGGAGCTGGGGCATGAGCCAGGACTATCCGATAGCCGTGCGGCATGGCTCGACGATGGTGCGTGTGGGAACCAGCATCTTCGGCCCTCGCGTCTATTGATAACGCCCGTCAGCCGGTGCGGAACCGTTGCGTCCGAGAGACCGGAACGAGTCTCCACACCTTCCTATTTGCGGTAGAGATACTTCCAGATGACCAGAATCTGGTCGGAGTAGCGCATTTTTTCAATGGCAGCCTGCAACCTCTGGCAGACCGACGGCATGGAGCCGTACTTGACACAGAGCCTTTCCGTTGAAAGGCGATGACGCTGCAAGCCGAAATAGTCACACACGATTTCGGCTTCATCATTGTTCAGCACTTGCTCGATCATCGTGCTGACCTGCCGTTGCAGATCCTCCGCGTGGAGTCCTCCGTCGGCCTGATGGTCCCGTCGGAGATCAATCTCGTCGTGCCGTGCGAGCCATTCATCGAGTGCGTCATCAGCGTCCGTGAGTGCGTTCTCTTCGTCGAAGAGCGCATGGTTATCATCTCTCAGTCCTGTCATAGATGGTGCAAAGTTAAGCAAAAAGATTGATTCCCACAACCCCGTCATGTCTCCGCGATCCCCGTTTTCCATGTGCCCGAAAGCCGTTTGAAGGAGGTGCATTTTGCGGAGCATTTTTCCCGTCGGCCGATATGATAGCTTTGGGCCGTCAAGATGATAGCTCCGGGCCGCCCGGATGATAGCTCCGTGCCGCCCGGATGATAGCTTTTCTCCGGCCTTCCGAAAGCATTATCTTTCAGAGAGTTGATGACAGATCCTTCAGTCCTGCGTCTTACTTTTGATCAACGACGAAACATGAGCAGTCGATACGCTTCCCGTGTGATGGTTGCGGATGGCTTGTGGGCTGTGCAAAAGTGTGGTATTCAGCCCAGTGTGCCGGTCTTTCGCTCATTCCGAAGTCGGATCCGGCAACCGTCTGTCTGTTCTAACGCGCGCGCGTACCATTATTTTAATACATGAATGATGAGAAAGTTTTTTGTATTCCTGATATTGCTGGCTCTGCCGTTTGCTTCCGTTTCCGCAGGCGATGATGCCCGTCCCTGGACCTTTTGGTATTGGATGTACGGCGCATTGTCCAAACCTGCCATCCGTGCAGATCTGCTCGCGATGAAGCAGGTGGGCCTCGGCGGCTGCTATCTGATGCCTATACGAGGGGTGAACGATCGCCCCGAGTACGGCGGAGACGGTCAGCAGCTCTCGCCAAAGTTCTGGGAATATGTCGATGAAGCCTTCCTTCAGGCCGACTCCCTCGGCTTGGACATGGGCATTCATATATGTGACGGCTTTGCATTGGCGGGCAGTCCGGCCATCACGCCGGCCGAGTCGATGCAGAAGGTGGTATGGACGGACACGGTGGTGACCGTCGGAACGAAGCCGATCGTGTTGCGTCGTCCCGAGGCCTATCAAGGTTTCTACGGCGAGATTGCCGCCTTCGCCTTTCCCTGCAGGCTGTCAGTGGAGCGGTTTTCCGTGTTGCGGGGCTTGCGGAAGCCTGTGCTCGACGGTGATATGACCATCGCCGCCAACGGCACCTGCACTGCCTCGAAGGGCGGAACGATCACCTTCGACTGTGGAGACGTCAAAACCATCCGCTCGTTGCAGATCATCCCCTCGGGCAACAACATCCAGTCGCAGCGGCTGATGGTGCTGGCTTCGACCGACGGAGTCAGTTTCCGTCAGGTCCGCCAGCTGCAACCGGTGCGTCAAGGTTGGCAAAGCTCCGGTCCGCCATTCACCTATTCACTGCCCCGGACCACAGCTCGCTATTTCCGGTTCCAATGGTCTCCGGCAGGCACAGAGCCAGGTTCGGAGGATTTGGATGCCGCAAAATGGAAGCCGACACTCAAGCTCCGCGACATCGTCCTGTCTACGGACCCCCGGATAGACCAGTGGGAAGGCAAGACCGCACAGGCTTGGAGGGTGAGCGGGCCGACCGTTGCGGCCGACATTCCTGATGCCGATTGCGTCAGCCCTGACCAGCTCATCCTTCTTCGCCTGCGTGGTGACACCGTCCAGAATGCCTTCCCGCGCAGTCAGCGGGGACAGCAGTTTCGCATCCTCCGCTTCGGCCACACGTCGACGGGGCAGATGAATGCCACCGCTGGAGGCGGCAAGGGACTGGAAGTGGATAAGTTTAACCCGCAGGCAGTCGATAAGTTGCTCGACAACTGGTTTCGGCTCTTCCTTGCCCGTCCGCATGCCGATGTGGTCAAAGTGCTGCACGTCGACTCGTGGGAATGTGGTTGCCAGAACTGGGGCCACGGTTTTTCGGAGGCCTTCCGGGCACGTCGCGGCTACGCCATAGAGCCTTTCATGCCGCTCTATGCAGGTCTGCCCGTCGGGTCGGTGGACCAGAGTGAACGCGTCATGCGTGACATCCGGCTGACGATCAATGAGCTTGTCAATGAACGGTTCTTTGCCCATGCAGAGGCCAAAGGACATGAATGGGGCAGGCGCGTGTCGCAGGAGAGCATCGCCCCGACCTTCGTTGCCGACGGCATAGAGCACTATCGCTATTCCGATCTGCCTATGGGCGAGTATTGGCTCAATTCGCCTACGCACGACAAGCCCAATGACATGCTCGACGCCATCAGTGGTGCGCATCTCTACGGGAAACCCATCGTGCAGGCCGAAGGATTCACCGAGGTGCGCGGCGACTGGCAGGAGACTCCCGCGATGCTGAAGTCTCTGCTCGACAGACATCTCGCCTTGGGCATGAACAAGCTCGTCTTCCATGTCAATACGCATAATCCGTGGATGGATCGGAAGCCGGGTATGACGCTCGATGGTATCGGCCTCTATTTCCAGCGTGACAATACATGGTATCCGGAGGCCAGTGGAATTGTCGGCTATGTGACCCGATGCCAGCACCTCCTGCAGCTTGGGCAGCCTGTAGTCGATGTGGCCGTGTTCACAGGAGAGGAGATGCCGTCGCGCGCCCTGACGCCTGACCGGCTCGTGGATATCCTCCCCGGCCTGTTCGGAGACGCACGCATCGAGAGCGAGCGCAGTCGTATGGCCAACGCTGACTTGCCAATGACCGAGAACCCCGTGGGTGTCTTCCATGCCGCAGGGATCGTAGATCTGAAGGACTGGGTCAACGCCTTGCACGGCTATCAGTATGATTCGATGAATCCGGACGCCCTCCTTCGTGCGGCCAAAGTGGTTGACGGCCATCTGCAGATGCCGGCCGGCAACAGGTACAAAGTGCTCGTCTTGCCCGGCCGGACGAAGATGGATCCTGCCTTTAAGGACTATTCTGAGGCTGTGAAAGCAAAGATCGAGGAATGCCGGAAAGCCGGTGTCATTATCGTCAACCAACCCTATAGCGCTGCCGATTTTGCAGACAGCGGTCTCCCGAGAGATGTCGAGCTGCCCGAAGGTGTGGCCTATACGCATCGCACGACAGACAGTGCGGAGATCTATTTCATCGCCAATCAGCAGGCGGAGGCACGCACCATCCGGGCTTCTTTCCGCATCAGCGGCCGCGTTCCATATCTTTATGACGCCCTGCAGGATGTCAGCCACCGTGCGGAATGGACCGTGCAGAACGGGCGGACGGAACTTTCCTTGAATCTGAATGCCAACGGCAGCGTTTTCGTCCTGTTCCCCCGTGAGGCCCGGAAGGATCTTCCGGTCTTGAAAGATGCCGGCTTCCGTCAGCCCGTCACGGGCAAGTGGACCTTGCGGTTCGCCACGACGGGCGAGACAGTCGAGACATCCCGATTGGACAGCTGGACCACCCGGGAGCCGCGGAGCCAGCGTTTCTACAGCGGGAGTGTGGACTATGTCACCGACTTTTCCTACAAGCCCAAAGGGCAGGGACGCGTGATGGTCGACTTGGGGACCGTCTGTGATCTCGCCCATGTATATGTCAACGGGATCGACTGCGGCATCGCGTGGACCCCACCTTATGCCGTCGACGTGACCAAAGCGTTGCGCCGCGGGAAGAACACACTGCGCATCGTGGTGACGAACACATGGGCAAATGCCCTGCTCGGGGCTGATTCTGGCGAGCCTCCTTTTGCAGGAATATGGACCAATGCGAAGTACCGGATGAAACAGAAGCGTCTTCTGCCCGCCGGACTCTTGGGCCCTGTATTGATCAAAGAATAA
>ONHE01000200.1 GCA_900317545.1 uncultured Prevotella sp.
AGCCGAAAGGATAGCTCCGGGCAGCCGAAAGGATAGCTCCGGGCGACCGAAAGCATAGCTCCGCCGAGGACGATTGTATCTTCCGCGCGGCATGGGTCATTCAGCCCCATGCTCCACACCTTTCATTCATCTACAGCATCGTTGTACGCGCTGCATGGCAACTACCTTTCCTGTCCGGCCTGCCGGATACGGAGGGATGGCCTTTGCAGGCACTAAAGACTTGAACAATGAAGCAAATCATAGGCATCCTCGTATGCCTCCCGGCAGTCGCAGCCCTTCCGGCCCGGCCGCCCCATATCCCCATGCTGCCACCGAAGCTGGTTGCCGACAGCGCCATGGCAGCACCCAAGGACACTACGGGAATCTATAAGAACGTGACACTCCACGGTGTCGACGTCTACGGCAACGCCTTCAGGCACAATCAGGTCAAATATTCGCAGAACGCCATACAGGTGGACCGCAATTATCTCCAGACCCATTTCGGGGCAAGTCTCATGCAGAGTCTGCAGGGCATCCCGGGCGTGAAAGCCATGCAGATCGGATCCGGCCAGTCGAAGCCGACGATCCGCGGATTAGGCTTCAACCGCATGGCAGTGACCGAGGACGGTATCAAGCACGAGGGACAGCAATGGGGCGACGACCATGGATTGGAGATCGACCAGTTTGCCATCGACCGGGTGGAGATTGTAAAAGGTCCGGCCGCGCTGCTCTACGGATCGGATGCCATCGGAGGAGTGATCAATCTCTACAGCAACTATGTGCCGGGGCGGTCGCTGCAAGGGAGCGTGACGCTCTTCGGCAGGACGAACAACGAGTCGGTGGGGCTGTCGGCCAAGATCGAGGGACTGCACAACGGCTTCTTCTTCCGCGCCAATGCCACGAGCATAGACTATGCCGACTACCGTGTGCCGACGGATGTCATCCAATACTATTCGTATGACATCAAACTCAAAGACAGGCGATTGCGCAACACGGCCGGCTACGAGCGCGACGGCAGCATCACGCTGGGCTACATGGGCTATCGGGTGCGCACGGAGCTGAAAGTGACTGACACATTTTCCAAGAGCGGATTTTTCGCCAATGCGCACGGCTTGGAAGTGAGGCTCTCCCAGATCGACTACGACCGTTCGCGGCGCGACATCGACCTGCCCAACCAGTGGGTCAACCATCTGAGCGTGAAGAGCCGCACGGTGTGGCAGAACGACCGGATGGTCGTGGAGGCCAATCTGGCCTATCAGAACAACCTGCGCAAGGAGATGTCCGAGCCCGTCTCGCACGGCTATATGCCCCAACCGGACGGCACTCTCGAACGCCGCTTCAACAAGAGCACCTACACCGCGAAGCTCGGGATGCACCTCGACCTGAGCGAAGCCAACACGCTCAATGCCGGCGTCAGTGCTGAATACCAGCACAACCGGCGTGGCGGATGGGGCTTTATCCTGCCAGATTTCGAGACCGCAACAGCCGGCATCTACGTCTTCGACAAGCATCAGTTCAGTCAAGCGCTGACAGTCAACGCCGGCCTTCGATACGACTATGCCCGCACACGCATACACAGCTACCGCGATTGGTTCATGACTCCCGTAGCCGGAGCCGACTCGGTCTACAGGCAACGGTCGGCCGACATCAGCCGGCACTTCAACAGTGTCACCTGGTCGGCAGGCCTCACCTATGCGCAGGGCAGCTGGATCCTGAAGGCGAACGTCGGCAAGAGCTTCCGCGTACCGATCCCGAAGGAGCTCGGCGTGGACGGTGTCAACTACCACATCTTCCGCTATGAGCGCGGCAACGCAGAGCTCTCGCCCGAAGAGTCTTATCAGATGGATGCGGGGATTATATGGAAAAAGGGACGGGCAGAAGTGGAGCTGTCGCCCTATTTCAACTATTTTCCCAACTATATCTATATGAACCCGACGCCCAACTACTACGAAGGGCTGCAGGTCTACCACTACACGCAGAACCGTGTGTTGAGATACGGCTTCGAGATGAGGGCCACCTATCGGATCCTCCCCTGTCTCGAGGCACAGCTGCAGGGCGAATATCTCTACGCACGGCAATGCTCGGGCGAGAAGAAAGGCTACGGACTGCCCTTCTCGCCGCCCGTGTCCGCCAATGCCGAACTGAAATACACCTTTGATAGGAGAAAGCCATATCGGGAAGGATATGTCTCCATCAGCGCGCACGCCGTGGGTCGGCAGGACCGCATCGTGCCGCCAGAGAAACCTACATCCGGTTATTGCACCATCGGCATGACGGCCGGCAAGGCATTCCGCATCAGCGGAAAGACGCTCAAGGTAAGGCTGAACGCGGACAACCTCTTGAACCGGAAGTATTTCGACCACACCAGCTACTATCGGCTGATCGATGTCCCCGAACCGGGATTCAACGTGGCCTTGATGCTCGGAATGAATTTTTAACTCAATATTTATACTCACGGGGCTTCAACCGCCCCCTAAAACCACACAATTATGAAGAATAAAATGATTTGGGGAATTTATGCCCTCATCGGTTTGTGCCTGTGCACATTGGCATCCTGCAAGGATGATGACGACAACAGAAAAAAAGACAATGCAATCTCCATCAAACTGAACGAGGTAGGCGAAGAGAACTCCAAGGAAGGCATGGCAGGCAAGGACCTGCACATCGAAGGAGAAGTCATTGCCCAGGCTAAAATCAAAGGAATCAGGGTGGAACTGGCTGATGCCAAAAACGCCGTGAAAGTTTCAGAAGACTATAGCCAGGAAGCAAAATACGTGAACGTGATCAACATCACTTTCCATGAGCACTTAGAACTGCCCGGAACGCTCGAGGCGGGCGACTATACGCTGCGTTTCACCGTTACAGACCAGACGGGCAACAGCAAGACGGAGAGCGTGAAGGTGAAGATCACAAAGAAGGATGCCAACGCGCCGCTGATCACTGACATCAATATTGGCGACGGCAGCAACAAAGGCAAGGCCGGTGCGAAAGTGAAAATCACGGCCAATGTGACCACGAAATCAGCTGTGGAGGAAATCGAAATAGAGTTCCACGGCAAGAAAGAGTTCCCCACTGAGTTCGAGAAATACAAAGGCCGGACTGGCTCTTTCAAGTTTGAGGAAGAGCTAACGCTGCCTTCCGACAAGGGCGAATATCACGTCCACTTCACCGTCAAGGACAAGGACGGTCGCAAGAATACCGAGGAAGTGGAAGGATTCGTCATCGATTAGAGCGTATTGGAAATTAAGAAATTATAGAAATCAATAAAGTCAAGACAAATGAAAACTATCAAAGTAATGATGGCTTTTGCCCTTGCGGCTGTGCTGACCGCCTCATGCAGCGGAAATGAAGACGAAATCACGAAGCCGGTGATCAGTGACAAGAACATCGTGGCAAACCCGGTCGACTGCCAGGAATATGCGCGCGGCACGGTCATCCCCGTACAGTTTGCCTTTCATGACGACGTAGAACTGGGTTCCTACAACATTGAGATTCACAACAATTTCAATCATCACACCCATGGGACCAGCGCAACCGACTGCACGCTTGACGACGCGAAGATGCCCGTCAAAGCCTGGGTGTTCAATCAGGACTACCCCATCCCCGCCGGCAGACAGGACTTCGTGATACGTCAGGACATCAAGATTCCGGCCGACATTGATCCGGGCGACTACCACTTCATGATCCGACTGACCAACAAAGCCGGCTGGCAGGAACTCAAAGGCATCAGCATCAAAATAACAGAATAGCCCGGAAAACCTTCTCCCCCTACCCTTCCGAAAGAGGGAGGAAAGGGAAGAGGAATGGACAGAAGCATGCAGCACGACGGGCGGAGATCAACTTTGTCAAAAACATGAAGAATTCATTGATGCCCGTCGTGACACAATAATCCGAAGAATCGGCGTTATATGATTATAGAATTCAAAAACAGAATAAAGATGACAATGAAAAGAACTGTGATGATGCTTGCAGCATGTGCCATGCTCGCAGCATGTCAGCAACAGAACAAGACCGCAGCCAATCAAGGCGGCAACGAAGCCCCTGTGGCCGACTCGCTGCATTTCGTGGGCGAACTGCCTGCAGCCGACGGGCCGGGCATCCGCTATGACCTGAGGATCGCCAACGACTCTACGGCAGGATTTACCATGACCGAAACCTATCTCGAAGCAGAGAACGGCAAAGACCAGACAACAATCTATACTGGCAAGGCCGAGACCGTCACCCAGACCGTTGACGGCAAAGAGGTGAAGGCCTACAAGTTTGAGTTGGGGGACAATACACCGGCCACCTACTTCAAGATTGTCAACGACTCGACCCTCCGCATGGTCAATGACGAACTGGAAGAGGCGGCAAGCGAGCTCAACTATGACCTGAAGCTGCTGCGCTGACAACAGGAGACTAACATAAAGTCTTCAGACACCATGGGCCCAGCAATCTTCCCCGACAGGGGTACGGATGCCGGAGCATCTCACCCGACACACTATTTAAAAAGGTGACGACTACACAAAGTCGTCACCTTTTTTGATCTGAACCTCGTTGACATATTTACGGATCAGCGCTGAGGAATCCTCCTTCGGACAGATCAACAGCACGTTGTCCTTCTCAGCAACGATATAGCCGTCGAGTCCGTTGATGACGGCAAGCTTTCCGGCAGGCAGTTTGACCACGTTTCTCCGGCAGTTCTCGACAATGACATCACTGTCAATGACCACATTGTCATTGTCCACCTTCCTCATCGCTTCGTATATACCGTGCCAGGTGCCTAAGTCAGCCCATCCGAATCCACATTTCATCACGTAGACATTTTCCGACCGCTCAAGGATTCCATAGTCGATTGACAAGTTCGGATAGAGCGAGAAGTGGTCAGAAATGAACTGAGTCTCCTCCTCGAAGGACCAGTCCGGATTATTCGCATCCAATTCACGCAGCACACAAGGCAAGAGTTTGCACACCGTAGACCGCAGGAATCGGACGTTCGAAAGAAAGATGCCCGTGTTCCAATAGAACTCCTTGCTCCGCACAAACATGGTAGCGAACTCACGCTCGGGTTTCTCCGTGAACGACTTGACCTTGAACACGTTCCTTCCAGCCGCATCTCCCATCTGGATGTAACCATATCCCGGCTCTGGACGCGTAGGCTTGATGCCCATCGTCAGGAGACAGTCATGCGCCTCGACAAACCTGAAGCCTTCGGCCACATTCTCGGCAAAAGCACGCTCATCCTGGACAATCTGGTCCGACGGCGACACCATGATGTTGGCATTCGGATTCAGTCGGTCTATCCGATGTACGGCCCAAGCTACGCTCGGCGCAGTATTACGGTGGATCGGTTCGGCCATGATCCGCTCCTCCGGAAGATCTGGGAGCTGCTCACGGACAAGGTCTGCGTAAACCTGGTTCGTATTGATGAAGATATGATCACGGGGAAGCAGGCGTGCAAAACGGTCATAAGTCTGCTGCAACTGCGTGCGGCCACTTCCGAAGAAATCCATAAACTGTTTGGGCAACTTCTCACGGCTACAAGGCCAAAGCCGTCTTCCCTTGCCGCCGGCAAGAATAACACAATAGTTATTTTCGTTAGCCATTATCTTTACATTGAATGATGATTCTGTGCACTAAGATACATAATAAAAATGACAACGACAAGGTTTTAGCATTTTTTCAGCCATTTTTCCTCTCTCGCAAACAGTCAACCACAACGGCAACCAATACCCGCACCCGAACGTTTACATGACACGAATCGCAGCTAATCCAATGACATTCGCTCGACTATATTCACTTGACAGTCGGAACGACGAAGTCTTATGAAATCAGCCCCCCCCCCTCGGTTACGCCCTGATTCGTCCCTATTCGCTACGAACATCTAAACTTTTCGGGCTAAAACTTTGGTGTTTCAGAAAAAACGCGTATCTTTGCACCGTCTTATCGTAAGACCATGCCCAGATGGCGGAATCGGTAGACGCGCTGGTCTCAAACACCAGTGGAGCAATCCATCCCGGTTCGATCCCGGGTCTGGGTAC
>ONHE01000186.1 GCA_900317545.1 uncultured Prevotella sp.
CCTTGGGCAGGGACAACGTGCAGGGCCCATGCCGCATCTCCGGATCCGCCGGCCGGGGCCTGCAGCCCGACGGGATAATATGTTAATTGAGGCAGAACTTTTGCTTCATACTATTAAAATCTATATTTTTGCGTATTCAAACAACTTTAAAAGAACTATGAGAAGGAATCTGAAGTTTATTTTCATGACGTTGCTGGCATTGGCAGCGTTGCCGTCAGTCAGTCAGGCACAATTCAACTGGCCTTACAAGGTTGTCGACGGGACTGTCGTGACCGATGTCCCCGTGCGCCCCGCCGGACAGCAGCATGTGCTCGGTCTCACCACGCCAAAACTGCCGGTGGTGCGGGTCGGATTTGTCGGATTGGGCATGCGCGGCCCCGACGCGGTCAGGCGCTGGACCTATATCAATGGTGTGCAGGTGATGGCGCTGTGCGATCATGTGGCCGAACGTGCCGAGGCCTGTAACAAGATACTGCGCGAGGCGAGCATGCCGGCTGCAGATGTCTATTCGGGACCTGAGGGCTACAAGCAGCTCTGCGAGCGGAAGGATATCGATATCGTATACATCGCCACCGACTGGAACCATCACTACCCGGTCGCCAAGTATGCCATGGAGCACGGGAAGCATGTCGCCATCGAGGTCCCGTCGGCCATGAACATGCACGAGATATGGGGTCTCATTGACCTCTCGGAGCGTACACGCCTCCACTGTATGATTCTTGAGAACTGCTGCTATGATTTCTTTGAGCTCAACTCGCTCAACATGTCGCAGCGCGGGATGTTCGGTGAGGTGCTCTATGTGACGGGTGCTTACCGCCATGATCTTGCCCCCTTCTGGGACGAGTACTGGAAAAAGGACGGGCAGGACAAGCTCGGCTGGCGTCTGACTTACAACAAGGCCTTCCGTGGCGACGTCTATCCGACCCACGGACTGGGCCCCATCGCACAGGTGCTTGACATCCACCGCGGCGACCGCATGAAGACGCTCGTGGCTATGGACACGAAGGCTGTCAACGGGCCGGCGAAGGTGCGGGAAGATCTCGGATATGATGGCGGCGAGTTTCGCAATGGAGATCACACCACGACTTTGATCCGCACCGAGAAGGGGAAGGTCATCGAAGTGCAGCACAACACCATGACTCCGCAGCCCTACAGCCGCATGTACCAGCTCGTCGGCACTGAGGGCTTCGCCAATAAGTATCCCGTCGAAGGCTACGCACTCGACAGGAAGAAGATGGAGGAGGCCGGTCTCGCCATTCCGCCACGCTTCTCTCCGGGTCACCAATTCCTGCCCCAGGATCTCAAGAAGGCGTTTGAGACGGCTTATCTGAGCCCACTCGTGAAGCGCTATGAGGCAGAGGCGAAGAAGGTCGGGGGCCATGGCGGCATGGATTTCATCATGGACAGCCGCCTCGTCTATTGTCTCCAGCACGGCCTGCCGCTTGATATGGATGTCTATGACCTGGCAGAATGGTGCTGCTTGGCAGAGCTCGGCAGCATCTCCATGGATAATGGCAACATTCCGGTAGCAGTCCCCGACTTCACCAGAGGCTACTGGAACGTGGCGAAAGGCTACCGTCACGCTTACGCTTCAGCCGAAGAAGAGGCGGCCGTAGCGCGTGCCTCGGCCGAGTTCACCGCCCGTCTGAAAGCCAAGGGACAGAAGTATTGGGCGAAGAAAAAGTAACGCTCCCACAGGCGTTCCTCCTGTCCGTAAACAGTGGCATATTCGTCTGCCCATCCCACAAACCCCGCAAGGGCGGATCAGCGCATCCGTCCGCAGGAGCCTCCCCGGCTTAAAGAAAGAGTAGGGGAGGCTCTTCCATCAATCCATACCGATCATGAACATCGAATCTTATCGTGACCTGTGCCTTTCAATGGGCGAGGATGTGACCGAGAAAATGCCGTTCGGTGCCTTCAAGTCAGCCGTCGGCGTACTTGCGTTCTATGTCTGCGGACACATGTTCTCGTTCTTCGATGTGGACCATTTCACGCTGATAACGCTCAAGTGCGATCCGTCCGAGATCGACGAACTGAAGGAGCGTCACAGCTGCATCGGCCCTCCGGCCAATCTGTCGGCCAGATATTGGATCGGCGTCAATCCCGACGAGGCCGACGACGCACTGCTCGAACGGCTCACGCGACAGTCGTACGAGATCGTCAGGCGCAAGTACACGCGCTGACAGCCAATGCCTTCGCCGCGCCCGCCCGCTGTTTCCGCCGTTGCGGAAAAAGACCGGTCATTTTACCTCGAGTTATCTGAAAAATGCGTAACTTTGCATTATGATTGAACAAAACATATCAGATTTCGAGATCATGGCACCCGTGGGCTCGCGCGAGTCGCTTGTTGCGGCCATCCAAGCCGGGGCCGATTCGGTCTACTTCGGTATCGGGCAGCTCAACATGCGGTCCCATTCCGCCAACCATTTCACCATCGATGACCTTCGCGAAATTGCAGCGACCTGCAGCGGGAAGGGCATCAAGACCTATCTGACCGTCAACACCGTCATCTATGGAGACGACATCCCCGTGATGCACCAGATTGTCGACGCGGCGCGGGAGGCCGGCATCACCGCCGTCATAGCAAGTGATGTCGCCGTGATGACCTATTGTAATGCCGTCGGAGTAGAGGTCCATCTCTCCACCCAACTCAACATCTCCAACATCGAGGCACTCAAGTTTTATGCCCAATTTGCCGACGTTGTCGTCCTCGCACGTGAGCTGAACATGGACCAGGTGGCCGAAATCCACCGCCAGATCATTGCGCAGCGGATCACGGGACCACGTGGCGCGCTCGTCAGAATAGAGATGTTCTGCCACGGCGCGTTATGTATGGCCGTCTCAGGAAAGTGTTATCTCAGCTTAGACAATACCGGACGGTCCGCCAACCGTGGTGAGTGCATGCAGCTCTGTCGCCGTTCCTACTTGGTGAAGGACCGAGAGACGGGCACCGAACTGGAGATCGACAACAAGTATATCATGAGTCCGAAGGATCTGAAGACCGTGCGCTTCATCGACCGCATGATGGAGTCGGGCGTCCGCGTGTTCAAGATCGAAGGCCGTGCGCGCGGTCCCGAATATGTCCATACGGTCGTCTCGTGCTACCGCGAGGCCATCCGGAGTGTGCTGGAAGGCACCTTCACCGAAGCGAAAAAGGACGAATGGGACAGCCGTCTCGCCGCTGTCTTCAACCGAGGGTTCTGGGATGGCTACTACCAAGGGCAGCTCCTGGGCGAGTGGAACACGCATTACGGGTCGGCAGCCACCGAGAAAAAGGTGCTCATCGGCAAGGTCATAAAGTACTTCAGCAAACTTCAGGTGGCCGAAGTGGCCGTCGAGGCAGCTCCCTTCAGCGTGGGCGACAAGCTCCTCATCACCGGTCCCACGACCGGCGTGATGTATCTTGACGCCTCCGAAATCCGCTTCGACCTCCGCCCCGTGGATCAGGCGCAGCAGGGAACGCGCGTCTCCATCCCCGTCACCGGCAAGGTGCGTCCCAACGACAAGCTCTTCAAGCTCGTCAAAGCAGAGGCAGGCGCATGATCCGGGATGTCAGGGAACAGGACGCGGCAGCCATCGCCGACTTTTAAACCGTTATGTCGCATCACCGGCGGAAACGAAGCCAGCTGCCGCCTCCATGCCCGTCTCGGCTTCACCGAGGCCTCCAATTTCCACGCCGTCGGCCGCAAGTCCGGCCGCTGGATTGATGTGGTCGACTATGAAAAGATGATCGAATCAAAAGAAACAGAATCAATATGACAATCAATGAGAAACAGGATGAAGTGATCGGCATGTTCGAGGACTTCACCGACTGGATGGATAAGTATCAGATGCTGATCGACTTAGGCAACGACTTAGACGTGCTTGACGACCGCTATAAGACTGAACAGAACCTCATAGACGGCTGTCAGAGCCGCGTGTGGCTGCAGTGTGACGAGCGCGAAGGGCGTCTCTATTTCACGGCCGACAGCGATGCGCTCATCGTCAAGGGCATCATTGCCCTGCTCATCCGCGTGATCAGCGGGTTCCGTCCGCAGGAAATCCTCGACGCGGACCTTTACTTCATCGAGCGCATCGGACTGCGTGAGCATCTCTCGCCCACACGTTCCAACGGGCTGTTGGCCATGGTCAAGCAGGTCAAGGCCTATGCCTTAGCCTACAAGGCGAAAGGACTGTAGCCATGGACGGAAAGCCTTGGGCGTTCGTTGATGATGAGATGACATGATGAAGATGATGAGATGACATGATGAAGATGATGAGATGAAAGGATGAAGTGATGATACAGAACATCCCTCACAACCCTCCTTCATTCCCCTCATCCCACATCCCTCATCCCTCATCACCCTCATCCCACATCCCTCATCACCCTCATCCCACATCCCTCATCCTCTCATCC
>ONHE01000190.1 GCA_900317545.1 uncultured Prevotella sp.
AAAAATATCTCAAATACACAAGAAAAACAAGCGATTTGTGATAGCCTTTTATAAGATTTTTGAAGAGAAAGTATTGACTGGACACTACCGCTAAATAGTTACTGATTTTTACGTTGAGGTTAAATATTTTTAAAGCGAAATATTGTTGAATTCACAAATAAAACGTATATTTGCAGTGTTTATAAATTATTGATAAAAAAGTAAAGTTATAATTCTTAACCATATTATAATTCTTAGTAGTGATGGCTAATGTAATTAAATTACGCAAAGGGTTGGACATCAATCTGAAAGGCAAAGCTGCAGAAGATAAGGTTGCGCCAGGCTTGACAGATGATTTTGCACTTGTGCCGGATGACTTTCCGGGCGTTGTGCCAAAGGTGATCGTACGTGAAGGAGATCATGTTCTGGCTGGTCAACCATTGTTTGCGGACAAGATTAATTCTAACGTAAGTTTTGCCTCGCCGGTCAGTGGAAAGGTAACAGCTGTGGAACGTGGTGAGCGACGCAAGGTGCTTGCTGTCAAGATTGTGGCGGATGCAAGACAGGAGTATGTCGACTTTGGCGTTCGTGAGGTCTCTGAACTTACGGGTGACGAGGTCATTGAAGCTTTGCTACATGCGGGTTTATTCGGTTATATCAATCAGTTGCCATATGCCGTTTCAGCCAGTCCGTCGGTGCATCCCAAAGCGATTTTCGTTTCAGCTTTTCGGGATATGCCTTTAGCGTGCAGCTTTGAATTTGAGCTCAAGGGAAATGAAAAAGATTTCCAGACTGGTTTGACTGTTTTG
This sequence comes from uncultured Prevotella sp., assembly GCA_900317545.1. GTDB lineage: Bacteria > Bacteroidota > Bacteroidia > Bacteroidales > Bacteroidaceae > Prevotella. The sequence continues at coordinate 789 of ONHE01000190.1, forward strand.
TCACGAGTTGAGAAGACTTGGCTGAATATCGGCATCCATCAGCAGTCTCAGGCTTTGAGGACTGCCGAAAATGTAGAGCTTCATATATTTGATGGGCCATGTCCGGCGGGCAATGTCGGCGTACAGATCAATCATCTTTGCCCTGTCAATAAGGGTGAGGTGATTTGGACAGTGGATCCCACGACTGTGATATTTATTGGTCGTTTGTTCAATACCGGCAAGGTGGATTTGCGCCGTACGATAGCGCTTGCCGGAAGTGGTATCACAAGGCCGGCGTATATGGACGTCAAGGTTGGCATGTCATTGGGTGCTATTCTTGAAGGCAATATGGTTCGCAGTGATCATGTCCGTATCATCAACGGTAATCCGCTTACGGGCCGTCGGGTGCTTGATCATGCTTATTTGGGTGCGCATACCTCAGAGGTTACAGTGATCCCAGAAGGTGACAATGTACATGAGATGTTGGGGTGGATAATGCCGAGGTTTAAGCAATTTTCGACTTCGCGCAGTTATTTCACTTGGCTGTTTGGCAAAAGTAAAGAATATGATCTTGATGCCCGCATTAAAGGCGGTGAACGACATATGATCATGAGTGGAGAATATGACAGGGTTATCCCGATGGATATCTATGCCGGATATTTGATTAAGGCCATCATTACAGGTGATATTGATAGGCAGGAACAACTCGGAATTTATGAAGTCAGTCCGGAAGACTTTGCCTTGGCTGAATTTGTTGATTCGTCAAAGTTGCCCCTTCAGAAGATTGTGCGTGATGGATTGAATCTTTTAAGAAAAGAAAATGCTTAGTTTGAAATGATGAAGTTGCATAATTATTTGGATAAGATCAGACATCACTTTGATGAAGGAGGGAAGCTCCATGCCTTTCATAGTGTGTTTGAAGGGTTTGAAACCTTTTTATATGTGCCCAATACCACGTCCCAAAGTGGAGTGAACATTCACGATGCGATTGATTCCAAACGAATCATGAGTATTGTAGTCATTGCTTTACTCCCTGCCTTGCTTTTTGGTATGTATAACGTCGGTTATCAAAACTATTTAGCTGCAGGCACATTGCAGAATGCTGGCTTTTGGGAGATTTTTGGATATGGAGCCTTGGCTGTGCTCCCTAAGATTATTGTGAGTTATGTCGTAGGACTGGGTGTTGAGTTCGCCTGGGCTCAATGGAAACGTGAGGAAATTCAGGAAGGATATCTTGTCACGGGAATGTTGATTCCGCTGATCATTCCAATTACGACACCTTATTGGATTCTGGTACTTGCAATCATCTTCTCCGTCATCTTCGGCAAGGAGATCTTTGGAGGTACGGGTATGAACATTTTTAATGTGGCTATCTTGACGAGGATGTTCCTGTTTTTCTCCTATCCGGCTCAGATGACAGGAGATCGTGTGTGGGTTTCGACAGATCAGATTCTTGGTCTCGGCAACCAGTTGCCCGATTCTTTCACAGCAGCAACGCCTTTGGGTCAGATCGGGCAGGGGCTTACGCCGTCTTCAAATCTATGGGACATGATCCTCGGCTTTATTCCGGGATCGGTGGGAGAAACGAGTGTCATTGCCATAGCAATTGGCGCATTGATCCTGCTATATACAGGCATTGCCAGCTGGAGAATCATGTTGAGTGTTTTTGTTGGTGGTGGCTTGCTGGCAGCAATTTTTCACACAACTGGATCCAGTCCTATTCAATGGTATGAACAGCTGGTCCTTGGCGGATTCGCTTTCGGTGCGGTTTTCATGGCTACAGATCCTGTGACCGGTTCAAGAACGAACACCGGACAATGGATTTATGGATTCCTTATCGGTGCGTTGGCTGTCATTGTCCGTGTGCTTAATCCCGGCTATCCGGAGGGAATGATGTTGGCAATCTTCTTTGGAAACATGTTTGCCCCGTTGATTGATTACTGTGTTGTAGAACGGAACATCTCAAAGCGGGCAAGACGTTTGTTGAAGAAATGATGTGAGCAAAATTGGTTATTGATAAAATCGACGATATGAAAACAGAATCAAATTCATATACATTAGTTTATTCAACAGTAATGGTGATCATTGTTGCGTTTCTTCTTGCCTTCGTCTATCAGGCTTTGAAACCGATGCAGGACGCCAATGTTGTGTTGGATAAGAAGAAACAGATTCTATACAGTCTTAATATAAGGGGATTGGACGACGCTTCTGTTGAAGCAAAATACAAAGAGGTGATCAAAGGGGTCAAGTATATTGATGCCGAGGACTCACTCTATCTTGCAGAAATTGATGGAAAGCCCAAATACATTATCCCTATGAAGGGAATGGGACTTTGGGCCGGAATCAGTGGGCTTATTGCGATCAACGAAGATAAATCCACTGTTTTTGGAGCCTATTTCGATCATGAGAGCGAGACAGCCGGACTTGGTGCAGAGATTAAAGACAACTTGGAATGGCAGGAGAAATTTCAGGGAAAGCATCTGTTCGCCAATGATAAGCGCGACCAGATAGCCCTTCAAGTTATCAAGAAAGTGGATAATCCGGAGACACAAGTTGACGCCGTGACAGGTGCGACCTTGACCTCCAATGGAGTTACAAACATGTTTAAAGATCATCTCACGAAGTATATCAAATTCTTTAATCAAAAGTAATTATGAGCTTATTTAGTAAAGATAATAGGGCTGCATTTACAGAGCCTATCAATCTGAACAATCCTATCATGGTTCAGGTGCTGGGTATCTGTAGTGCGCTTGCTGTAACCTCACAACTCAAGCCAGCCATCGTGATGGGATTGGCAGTGACGGTGATCACGGCGTTTTCAAATGTTATTATATCGCTGATTAGAAATACGATCCCCAACCGAATACGTATCATTGTCCAGCTTGTTGTGGTTGCGGCGCTGGTGACCATTGTCAGTCAGATTCTGAAAGCATTTGCTTATGATGTGAGTGTGCAGCTTTCCGTCTATGTCGGACTGATTATTACCAACTGTATTCTGATGGGTCGTCTGGAGGCTTTTGCCATGATGAACAAACCTTGGCCCAGCTTTCTTGACGGACTCGGTAATGGTTTAGGCTATGCCATCATCTTGGTTATTGTGGGAAGTTTGCGTGAGTTTCTTGGCCGGGGGAGTTTGTTGGGATTCCAGCTTATCCCACAGAGCGTCTATGATGCGGGTTACATAAATAATGGCTTGATGTCCATGCCTGCCATGGCGCTGATCTTGCTGGGTTGCGTGATTTGGATCCACCGTGCATATTTTTATAAAGAAGAAGATAAACGATAATTATGGAACACTTGTTTAATTTGTTCTTCCGGTCGATCTTTGTCGACAACATGATATTTGCTTTCTTTCTTGGCATGTGCTCATTCCTTGCCGTGTCAAAGAATGTAAAGACCTCTTTTGGTCTGGGTGCTGCTGTGACCTTTGTTCTTGTGGTGACAGTTCCCGTTGACTATCTTTTGCAGACGAAAGTGCTTGACCCATTGGGCTTGTCTTACTTAAGTTTCATCCTTTTCATTGCGGTCATTGCCGGCATCGTGCAGATCGTAGAGATGGTCGTCGAACGCTATTCCCCTTCGCTCTATAGTGCCTTGGGCATTTTCCTTCCTTTGATTGCTGTCAACTGTGCCATTATGGGCGCCTCGCTTTTCATGCAGCAGCGCATCCTCATGGATCCGTCCAATTCACAAGCCATCACCAACGTATGGGACAGCATCGCCTATGCTTTCGGATCCGGACTTGGCTGGCTCTTAGCCATTGTTTCGATGGGAGCAATCAGGGAAAAAATGCAATATTGTGATGTTCCAAAACCACTCCAAGGTTTAGGAATCATCTTCATTACGGTTGGTCTGATGGCTATGGCCATGATGTGTTTTAGCGGATTAAAGATTTAGAATAATGGATACAGCGTTTATTATCAATACCATCGGTGTATTTTTGGGTGTCATACTACTCTTGGTCTTCATTTTGCTGATAGCAAAAAAATATTTGAGTCCAAGTGGAAATGTTACAATCACGATCAATGACGACAGAACTATAGAAGTCCCACAAGGCGAGAGCCTGATGTCCACTCTCAATTCCAACGGCATATTCCTTCCCTCGGCGTGTGGGGGAAAAGCCAGTTGCGGACAGTGTAAGTGTCAGGTGCTTGAAGGCGGAGGAGAGATCCTTGACTCCGAGCGGGCACATTTCACGCGCAAACAGATAAAGGAGCATTGGCGTCTGGGATGTCAGACTAAAGTGAAAGGCGATTTTAAAATCAAAATCGACGAATCCATTCTTGGCGTAAAAGAGTGGGAATGTACGGTTATTTCCAATAACAATGTTTCATCTTTCATCAAGGAGTTCAAGGTAGCCTTGCCGTCGGGTGAGCATATGGATTTTATCCCCGGTTCCTATGCGCAGATATCGATCCCGGCCTATGACACGATCGATTATGATAAGGATTTCGACAAGAGCCTCATAGGCGACGATTATATTGGCGCGTGGAAGCAGTTCAATCTGTTGTCTTTAAAAGCCCATAATCCGGAGCCAACGGTGCGGGCATACTCCATGGCCAATTATCCTGCCGAAGGCGACATTATCACGCTGACTGTCCGAATTGCCACAACGCCTTTCCTGCCACGTCCGCAGGTCGGATTTCAGAATGTTCCCACAGGTATAGGCTCTTCTTATATCTTTAGTCTTAAACCTGGTGACAAGGTTAAGATGAGTGGTCCTTATGGTGATTTTCATCCGCATTTCGATTCAAAGAAGGAAATGATCTGGATTGGAGGAGGTGCTGGCATGGCCCCCCTGCGTGCCCAGATCATGCATATGACTAAGACGCTCCACACAACCGATCGTGAGATGCACTTTTTCTATGGAGCTCGTGCTTTGGTGGAAGCTTTCTTCTTGGAAGACTTCTGGGAGTTGGAACGAGAGTTCCCTAATTTCCATTTCCACCTATCCCTTGATCGGCCCGATCCGAAGGCTGACGAAGCAGGCGTAAAGTATTATTCCGGATTTGCAGTCAATTGCATTCGGGACACCTATCTGAAAAATCATGAGGCTCCGGAAGACTGTGAATATTATCTTTGCGGTCCGCCCATGCTCATTAAGACCGTGACTGATTATCTCGACAGTCTCGGCGTAGATCCGGAAAGCATCATGTTTGACAACTTCGGATAAGGCTGAGTTTACATAAGCAATGTCAGAATATTGAAAATACGAAGCAGGTGTCAAGACCTTGCTTCGCATTTTCAGTTGGTCAACATGCTGGTATTCCGCAGTGTCATTGTTCTCTTGTTTTTTCTCCTGCAGAGTCACCAAGAGATTTATTGAAGATCATGACTGGTGGGCCCGGGAACTATTTCCCCTGCGGCATAATGCAAAAGCGGAAGATGAGAAGGGCAATGTTTACCGTTGTATGTGCAGGCTGATGAAACCAAACGATTGGTCAAAAAATGCTTGAAAGTATCAAACTGAGCAAAACAATCAGTGGGAGGAAGCAGAGAAAACCGGTGTGCTCAGGAGGGTGAGGGAGATGTGTATTTGGAACATTTCCAATAATAACAAAGCAGCAATAGTATATTGTGCAAGAAAGAACATTGAAGGCTAAGTCCTACCTAATGCAGAAGCCTGTATTGATGCTTTCTCTACCTCTCGTTTCGTCTGCAGGTTAGCAATGCTTATAATAACTGATTAGCATAAAAAATGAATACATTCACAACTGTCTTGGCAATTCTTGTTGCCCTTGAGCATCTGTACATCATGATGCTAGAAACCTTTGCTGCCACATCGGAGCGCACGTCAAGCGTGTTTGGCATCAGCATAGACAAACTGAACGACAAGAATATCTCAACGCTTCTGAAGAATCAAGGTGTTTACAACGGTTTGATAGCGGTTCTCATGTGTATCGCCGTCTTTCAGCATGATCTGCTTTGGACACGGTTGCTGTTAGCCTATGTCGTTCTGGTTGCGGTCTATGGGGGATTGACCAGCAAGCCAAGCATCATCCTCAAACAAGGAGGACTGGCTGTTGTCGGACTTATTTGCAGTTTCATCTGAATAGGGCTGAGTGGGGAAGAGACGATCAGCCTTCTTGGCTTGTGGGTGAGGTTGCCATCATCTACGACCTGCGTAGCACCGATTCCTTCCACACCAACAAGACCGATGCTATCCTCTATGGATATCGAGAATTGATGGATTTCGAAGAATTCCCAGGCATTCAGTCAGTCTGCATGAAACTCGTCTTTCGCATGTGCCAATTTTACCCAGAGTTGATGGATGAACTGAAACGCCCCCTCGAAGCAATGGAGATAGACTATTACAAACCCGCCGTAAAATGTGTCAGAAACAGGATCCTAAGCATGACATTACAAGAATAAATGTAACGCTACGGTCTGATGACCGATTGGGGTTAAAGAAAGACAGTACTATGTGTGGTGAATGTCTGGAGATGGATGAATGTACCATTGTCGGTGACATTAACGCCTACATCCCCGATGCTCGGAAATAACTTTTCAAAGAAACAATGATAATACGATTAGAACAACCACAAGATTACCGTGAGGTAGAAAATCTAACTCGCGAGGCATTCTGGAATGTCTATCGGCCAGGATGTACAGAACATTATGTGCTTAACCAATATCGTAACAATCCAGACTTCATCCCAGAGTTAGACTTTGTTATGGAGGAAGACGATGATGGGCACCAATCGCATCGAAAGATGATCGGCCACGTGATGTTTTCGAAAGCGGAAATTATCCTTGACGATGACACATCCTTTCCCTCATGGACTTTCGGACCAATCAGCATTCACCCAGATTATAAGCGTAAAGGCTATGGGCTGAAGCTCCTGCAATATGCATTGGAGAAGGCTAAGGAGATGGGAATCGGCCTGCTGCAAATGGAAGGGAACATTGAGTTCTACAAACATGCAGGTTTCGACCTTGCAAGCAATCTGAAGATCCACTATCATGCAGAGCCGAGAGACTCGGATGTACCTTATTTCCTTGCTCAAGAACTTATTCCAGGCTATTGGGGCAATCGTGAAGGAACCTATTGTCCACCCAAAGGTTATTTCGTGGCGGATGAAAATTCTGAAGCTTTCGAGGCTTACGAGGCTACCTTTCCCAAGAAGGAGAAGGCATTCCAAGAGGGTCAGTTGCCTCAGTTCTGCCAAAGTTGCGGTATGCCACTTGCCAGGAAAGAGGCTTGCGGACACAATGCAGACGGTTGTATCAACTTCGACTACTGCAAGTATTGCTATGATGACGGTAAGTTCCTTCAGGACTGTACGATGGACGAGATGATTGGGCATTGCGCCCAATTTGTTGACGAGGTCAATAGGCAGATGCCAAAGCC
>ONHE01000188.1 GCA_900317545.1 uncultured Prevotella sp.
CATCACGAACTTGTCTTCGATAAGACTGACACCCGGAACACGGCGGATCACCTCACCCGCATTGCTGTCCTGGGTCTTGCTGATCTCCTGGGCGGAGACATTGCTGACGATGACCTGACTGTTCTTGACTTGCAGGACGGCCGCCGACTCCGTGTTCTTGCTGGCTATACCCGTCACGGTGACGCCGGTCAGCTCATGCTCGTCGGGACGCATGGAAACCGTTATCCGCTGCCCGTCGGAAGATGCCGAAGGCGACAGACCGCCGATCTGCTGCGACTGATAACCTACATAGGATATGATTAAGGTGCAGGGCGCATTAACCGGAACTTTGATCTCGAACAATCCGTCGATATCTGTCACCGCCTTGGCATCGGTTCCTTTAACGGACACAAGTGCGCCCGTGAGCGGCTCTTTGCTTTGTGCGTCCTGCACCAAGCCCAGCAATCGCTGAGCCTTACATGTGATGATCAAAACAAACAACAATGCGATCGTTGTCAATCCCCTTCTGTAATCTTTCATTTCTTACCTCGTTTTAAAGCTTCATGATTCACGATGCAAAGGTAAGAGGACTACGTTTCAATCGTATTACAGCGGTTTAATGATTCGTTTACATTTGTTTTTCAATGGTGTTTCATGGTTCATCTGCCCATACCATCCGTCCACAATGCCACCGGCTAAAGAACTCGAAAGAACGTTGTCAATCCGTCCATACAGACTGCTTTCTTACATGATGTTACATACATAGGCTGTGTGCCTATCATGACGAGGACAGAAACCAATAGACACAATTTGTGCTGCACGCCTGTCGAAACTACACCAACGTGATACTGCAAATGCAAAATGTAACAGAATTGAAACATCCATGACACAACATAGAAACATGTTTTAAAGACCTTTGCAGCGTCAATTTAATAGCTTTAAGAGATGTTTCGACAGACCATCATGATCATCACCGCGCTCATAGTCGCCCATTCCGCCCGGTCACAGGAGGAGAATAAGCCCAAGACTCCACAGATTCACGGGACCATCAGGGCAAAATACGAATATCAACCCGAGGACAACAAGGGGCGCTTTGAGGTGCGCACGGCCCGTGTGAGCATCTCCGGCAACCTCTCGGACATCATCGGTTACAAGGCCGAAATCGACCTCTGCGACGAGGGCCAGATCAAGATGCTCGACGCTTACACCCTCATCCGGCCAGTCAGCGGACTGCAGTTCGTCGTCGGCCAGGAGCGTGTGCCGTTCACGATCGATGCCCATCGCTCGCCTCATCAGCAATACTTCGCCAACCGTTCGTTCATTGCCAAACAGGTAGGCAACGTCCGCGATGTCGGCGCAGAGATCGCCTACGTGGTTCCCGTGGGCATTCCGTTCAACATTCGTGCAGGCTTATTCAACGGCTCCGGCCTCACCAATCAGAAAGACTTCTGGACTTCGAACATCAATTACTCCGCAAAAGCAGAGCTCTATCCATTGCCTTTCTGGAACGTAACGTTATCTGTCCAGAAGATAAAGCCCGAGAATACGGCTGTCTATATGTACGACGCGGGTACCTATTATCACCGGCGGGGACTGCATCTCGAAGCAGAGTACCTCTTCAAGCATTACGACCGGGGAACCTTCAAGAACGTCCACGCCTTCGACTCGTTCGTCAGCCTGGACATTCCGCTGCGCTCCAAGCTCTTCACATCGATCTCCCCGCTGCTGCGCTACGACTTCATGACCGACCACAGCGACGGTAAAAGATACCTGAACGGTAACGTCGACGATGCGGGGACGCTCATCATCAACGACTATCAGCGCCACCGCATCACCGGGGGTGTCACGCTCAGCTTCGGCAAGCCCTTCGTCTCGGATGTGCGCATCAACTACGAGAAATACTTCTACCGGCGCGACGGCATCGCGAAGCCATCCGAGAAAGACAAGTTCGTCATTGAAGTGATGACCCGGTTCTGATCCTGCGGCGGCGCCTCTGCGGTCCGCTTTCGTCTCGGCAGGTCATCAAGGATTGAAATAAAAACCAACAGTTATGGAAGAAAACAATTACAAGATTCTGGTCGTAGATGATGAACGTGATCTCTGCGAGATCCTTAAGTTCAACTTGGAGACCGAAGGCTACACCGTCGAAACAGCCCATTCGGCCGAGGAAGCGATCCAGATCGGCCCCGAGCGCTTTGATCTCGTCCTGCTTGACGTGATGATGGACGGCATGTCAGGATTCTCCTTGGCCCGCAAGATGAAAGCCGAGGAGCCCACGGCAGGCGTTCCGATCATCTTTCTGACGGCCCGCGACACCGAGGATGACACCGTCACGGGCTTCAAGATCGGCGCCGACGACTATATCAGCAAACCATTCAGCATCCGCGAAGTGATGGTTCGCATCAAGGCCGTTCTGCGCCGGGCCAACGAGAACCGGGAACCTGCAGCTTCCATCTTCCGCTATCAAGGCATCGAACTCAACCTCGACCGCAAGTCGGTCAAGGTCGACGGCAAGGACATCCCGTTCACCAAGACCGAGTTCGAGCTGCTCCACCTGTTCTTGGAGCATCGTGGGCACGTCTTCAGCCGTCAGGAGCTCATCAGCCGCGTATGGCCTAAGGACGTGCTGGTGTTGGACCGCACGGTCGACGTCAACATCGCCCGGATGCGCAAGAAGATCGGCCGCTTCTCGTCATGCATCGTCACCCGGTTAGGTTTTGGCTATTATTTCGACGCCTGAAGGAAAAGGAAACGGGAACCTCCCCTGGTCTATCCGACGGGAAGAGGGATGCAATCGAACAGACCAACCACCCGCAGGGGCGGATCCGCGGATCCGTCCGCAAAAAGCAAACGAAACGAATAACCCTGCGGTGAATGCGCCGTCTGCATTTCATTTCGGCCTCAAGGACGCAGGATCTCAAGCACGTCCCGTTACCGCCTGATAATCAACGCGTTGGCAAAGCTATCCTTTGGAGTGCCGAAAGCATAGCTCCGGGCGGCCGAAAGCATAGCTTTGGGCAGTCGAAAGCATAGCTCTGCGCAGACCACAGCATAGCTATGCTCCAAAGGCATCATCCGTGCGGATTTTCGAGGGGTATCAAACTGGCTTTTCGTCCGGCAATTCCAGCCTCCTGTCCGGCCCGTTTTCCTAACTCCGGAGGAAAGCTGTGAGACGGGCGTGTGCCTGCCCGATGACTTCAGCAGGGATGAGCTGCCCATAGAAATCAATGGCTTCGATGCGCCCACCCGACTGCTGTTTCCATGTCCCGACGACCACTCCGTCCTGCACCACCACTGGCTTGAAATAGCCGAAGCGGTTGTAGGCCTGCATCGCAAAATCGGGATCGAGGACCACCTGACGGCTTTTGTAACCGATGATATATTCATCAAACGACGGCACCAATGCCGCCGCACCGCGCCGGAAACCGCGCGTACGGCTCTCTGCATGGACATAGAACGTCTCGTCCTGCTGCCTCACCGGTGTCAGTTCGTCCGCCAACGCGGCCACGGCGCGCCGGCATGCCTGCAGCGGAAGGCCTGTCCACCAGCAGAAGTCGGCCACAGTCGCCGGCGCATGGCTGCGGAAAAACTTGCGTGCAGCGAGCATCATGGCCTCCTCTTCATCGAGGGCGGGGCCAGGAGGAATCTTGTCTTCGAGAAACGCAAAGCTGCGCTCGCCGCGCGTGAGATCACCGCTGCAGATCACCCCGTCGATCTCCGCCCGTGCCAGCACGTGGGTCAGCTGATGACGGTCGAAGTTGCAGCCACGCAGTGTCAGCTCCTGTGCCAATTCCGAACACCGGATGCTGGGCCTGCCGGAAGTGATCTCCGCGATGAGCGCATCGGACCGCAGGAAGTCGTCCTCGGTGAGTCCGTCGCCGACCGCCTTACTGTAGCCGCTGATGATCCGCCTGTTGCGCGTGCGGCAGAGGTCGAGCATCCAGCGCAGGTCGGCGGCTGTCGCAAGCTGCCAGGTTGCCCTGAAGAGGTGGCTCCTTACGATCGTGCCACGGTTGAAGGCATCGGTCACGGCCTGCAGTGACGGCCGCTTCATGCGGATGCCCACCGCCCATGGAAAACTTGAGAGGTCCTGCGCCTGCATCGCACCCATCCAGTCGACCACCTCCTCGGGTGTTTCAAGGTTGCTGCCGGCCAGCTGTTGGCTCAGCAGACGGGTTGTTGTCAGATTCATAACATTGTTTTGACGCTGCGAAGATACGCAAAGCCGAGCATTCCTGCAACATTTATGCCGCTTCTTTCAATGGCGTCACCCTTTTGTGATCTGCCGCCGCGCCGAGTCCGGCAGCAAACGGCAGCTACCAAACACACAACATCCAAAATGACTTAAAAAAACGAAAAAATAGACAAGAATACCGCTTCTCAGCTCCCCGTTGTGTGCAGAAATCCCTATATTTGTCATTAGAAACACGATAATAATAAAGATTCCAGTCTCTAATGAAACAGTTGAGAACATTCAAAATTACCTTCATCTTACTGGCAATTTTATGCACCTTAGCATCGTGCTCACACGATGACGGCACCGAAACAATCACCACGAGCCCCGAAACACAGAAAGTCATCAAGCAGGGATCACTCGTCATCAGCGAGCAGTTCGTCAACTACTTCCTGTATCTGTCGCCTGCCGACGAGCCATGGACGGCGTCCGTGGACTGCGGAGATGATGACGGGAAGGACCGCTGGTGTCAGGTCGACACAGAGGAGGGTACAGACGGATGGACGATCAGGATCACGGCCGAGCCCAACAAGGGGTTCGAGCTGCGCTATGCCACATTACATTTGAAGTCGGGAGCCCGTGCCTTCACCGTGAAGATCTGTCAGCAATACACTAAACAGATTCGGCTTCAGGCGACGCATGTTGATGTCAAAGCCGACGGAGGTGACGTTTTTGTCATTTTCAAGGCCAATGTGATGCCGCGGCTCGTGATGCCTGAAAATGCCTCATGGTTGAAATATGTGGACTGTCAACAGATTCAGAGCCGGGCTGTGAACAACACTCCGCGCCTCATGGCTTTCCATCTGAAGGCTGAAAGGAACACCGACTGGGGCCGATTGGCCACGCTGATTCTGACCGCAGACAGTGTGGAGACGGTCTCGGTGGATGTCCACCAGTGGTGCAGGGCACTGAACAAGACGGAAAGCATCCATGTTCCGGCACCGGGGCAGTTGGCCATCCTCTTGGGCGGAAATGCATTGGACTGGGCCAAGCTGAATACCCTGAAGCTCTCTGGAACGCTGAACGCCACCGATATGCAGGCATTGCGCACCTTACTGAAGCCGATGGTCAGTTTCCGAGAGACCAACGCCATGGGAAACATATCCATCGCTTCCGAGGTTTATCTGAATCTCCAGCATCTTGATATGAAAGCCTGTACGCTTACCGAAGGTGGCAGCACCTATGCCGAACCAACCATTGCGAGTGAGACAGAAGATTATACGCCGGTGACGGATGGGCTGGGCGAGAAGGCTTTCTGCGTCACCCGGACACCGCTCCAGTCTATCGTCCTCCCCGAACAGCTCCAGTCCATCGGCGCCCGTGCATTCTACATGTGCGGCAACCTTGAACGAATCGAAATCCCGGCAGGCGTGAAAAGCATTGGGGATTACGCATTCTCCAACTGCCAAAGACTGCAGCAGATCATCCTGCCCGCTGATTCTAAATTAGAAACGCTCGGCATGTATGCCCTTTATACGGGAACCAAGTTAGACGAAATTCATTTCCCCGCCACACTCAAAGTGGACGAGCGTATGGGGATTCTCGGATATGTTGCAGCGCAACACATCTATCTCAAGTGGTCTGTCCCACCCGTCTTAAAGCGGTTTGGCGTCAGTCCGAACACCACCCTTCACGTCCCTGCAGGCACGGCAGCAGCCTACCGGAATGCCGAGGGGTGGAATCGGGCCAAGGCAATCACGGAAGATTAAATTGGGAAAAGCATTTCAGGCATTCCGAAACGACGGTTTCAGAATGCCCGAATGGTTCATATCTCCTGCGTGGCTTCATCGAGCCAGGCGGCCTCTTCGGGCGAGAGCAAAGGCGAGAGCTGCTCCCGCACGTGGCGATGGTAGGCATTCAGCCAGTCCACTTCTTCCTGCGACAGCATCGACCTGATGATCGGGGCAGTGTCGATCGGGCACAAGGTGAGCGGCTCCATGCAGAGAAAACGGCCGAACTCGGTCTCGCAGTCATCGCGGATGAGCATTGTGTTCTCGATGCGGACGCCAAACCGGTCAGCCAAATAGATTCCCGGCTCATCGGTCACGGTCATACCGGCGTGCAAGGGGGCTGCTACGTATTCCTGACGGATCTGATGCGGACCCTCGTGAACGTTCAGATAACTCCCCACGCCGTGGCCCGTGCCGTGCATATAGTTCATGCCTTCGCGCCAGAGCGCTTCGCGGGCAAAGGCGTCGATCTGCGTTCCGGAGGCACCGTCGGGAAATTTCGCGAGCGCGAGCCGGATGTTTCCCTTGAGCACAAGGGTGTAGACGCGCCGCTGAAGATCGCTCACGGGACCGAGGGAGATGGTCCGCGTGATGTCCGTCGTGCCGTCCAGATACTGTCCCCCACTGTCAATGAGCACCAGTCCGTGTCCTTCGACGGGCACATCCGTGTCTGCCGTCGGCTCGTAGTGGACGATGGCGCCGTGGGCTTCGTAGCCTACGATCGTGTCGAAGGAGATGTCCCGGAAGAGCGGCTGTTCTGCCCGCAGCCGCCGGAGCTTTTCGGCGAGCGAGCATTCCGTCTGTCCACCGGCCTCCACGGCAGGCTTGAGCCAGCGGAGAAACTTGACCATGGCGACTCCGTCGCGCACCATCGCACGGCGAAAACCGGCGATCTCGGTCTCGTTCTTGACAGCCTTCATGGCCGGAACGGGCGACTTTGCCCTCACCGCACGCACATGCTCGGTGGGGAAGACTGCGGCCAAGCGGCTGCTGGTCTCATCGGGATCGAGCAGGATGTTATAGTTGAAGTAGCCGCGCTGCAGGTATTCGGCGACCGCGTCGTAAGGCTTTGTCCCGATGCCGATGGTCTTCAGGTAGGCCCGGACCTCGTCCGTGAGCTTGCCGGGGTGGACAAAGAGCGTGGCCGTCTGCGGTTCGATGACAAGGTAGGAGACGAAGACGGGATTGCAATGGACATCATGGCCGCGCAGGTTGAGCGTCCAGGCGATGTCGTCGAGGGCTGACAGCAGGATGCCGTCACAGTGGTGCAGCCGGAGCGCCTGCCTGATGCG
>ONHE01000195.1 GCA_900317545.1 uncultured Prevotella sp.
CAGGCCCAGCAGCCCAAAGGCAGCACCTTCCCGCTGAAAGGAGTGGTCAAAGACAGCAACGGCGAGCCGATCATCGGGGCTACCGTGCGCATTGTCGGCCGGCAGGGAGGAACAGTGACTGACATGGACGGAAACTTCCAAATAGAGGCATCGCAGAGTGACCGCGTAGAAATCTCTTACGTGGGCTTCTCGTCCCAGACCATTGCACTGAAAGACAAAGCCCCGCTTGACGTGACACTCAGCGAGGACCAGAAGATGATCGAGGAGGTTGTCGTCGTCGGATATGGAACTACGAAAAAGACAGACTTTACAGGCTCATTGACCTCCGTGGGAGGTGATGACATCGTAGGATCTCACAAACAAAGCGCAGCAGCGGCATTGCAGGGCACCATCGCCGGCGTGGATATCATCAAGAATGGAAACAACCCCGGAGCAGGCTTCAATATCATGGTACGTGGCCAGAACACGATCTCTGCCGGCGGCACTTCTTCCATGTCCGACATCAATCCGCCGCTCTATATCGTCGATGGCATCATGCTTTCGAGCATCAATGATATCGCCCCTGACGATATCGAACGCATTGACGTGCTGAAAGATGCCTCTTCCACGGCCATCTACGGTAGCCGCGGAGCCAACGGCGTGGTGATTGTCACCACGAAAAAAGGTGCAGCCGGAGAAGGAAAGAACTATGTGGAATACAACGGTTTTGTCAGTTTTTCACAGGCAATGCATCTCCCGGAAATGCTCACAGGATCACAATGGGCCGACTACAAGGTGCAACGCTACATGGGAGAACACTGGCGCGACTATCTGAACGGTGCATCCGCACCATCCTACGAGCAGGTGTTGAGCAAGCAGCAGTATGCTAACCTCATGGCAGGCAAGAACGTTGACTGGGTGGATGAACTGCTCGGCACTGCCTTTTCGCAGAATCATGCCGTCCGTGCCTATGGCAATGCCAAAGGATTAGTCTACAGCTTCGGTATCGGAATGACGGATGAGAACGGCGTGACTGGTGCCGACAAATACAAGAGATATAACTTCAGCTCCTCCATTGACAAGGACCTGAGCAGCCGACTCAAGGCCGGACTCAACATCTATTCGGCCTATAGCAAGAAGATCGACTCACCTGAGACCGTGCGGCAGGCCTATCGCCTGAGTGGCCTGGCCGACATGTACAACGAAGACGGGTCACTCCGCATATTCCCGGACAGTAATCTCGGCAATGTGTCAAATCCTCTGATCGAGCGCGACAATAACCAAAACGAGACCGTTACACTGCACGTTTTCGGTAACGTATACCTGCAGTACAGTCCAGCCGACTGGCTCACGCTGAAGACAACGTTCTCTCCTGACGCCACGTTCTATCGTCTCGGCGGCTACGCTGCGAAAGATTCGAAAAACGGAAAGGGACAGGCCGCAAACGCCAAAGCCACCGACAACTGGCATAACGGACTCTCCTACACATGGACGAATACTGCCACCGTAAACAAGACTTTTGCCGACATCCATACCCTGAACATAATGGTCGGATCGGAATGGGTGAAGAATAAGAGCGATGAATTGACCTCGGACGTGCGTGGCTTCGCGTCTGACCACTATAAATTCTATAATCTTGCCGCCGGCCAGACTATCCGGTCGCTGGCGTCTAACTATCTTCAGGATCAGTGGATGTCCTATTTCGCCCGTGTCAACTATACGTTGAAAGACCGCTATATCTTCACAGCCACAGGACGGTATGACGGAAGTTCCCGCCTCGCAGCAGGTCATAGGTGGAAGTTTTTTCCATCTGCAGCTATAGGATGGCGTGTGATAGAGGAACCATGGATGAGGCATGCAGACTGGGTAAGCAACCTGAAACTGCGACTGAGCTACGGCATGTCGGGCAACAACTCTAACGTTGTACCCTATATGACACAGTCAAATATCAGCAACGGATATTACATATTCGGAGACAATCAGGCCTTCACTACAAGTACGATAGCCAACATGGCCAATGCCAATCTCAGTTGGGAGACAACACATGAATGGAACTTCGGCGTTGACTTCGGATTCCTCCGTGGACGCATCAATGGTACGGTAGACCTTTATAACCGTCGTACAGATAATATCCTGATGAAGCGTATGATGAGCCGTCTGAACGGTTTCGACAACGTCACTGACAACATCGGAGTGGTGGACAATCGCGGTATCGAGCTCGGAATCAATGCCACCCCTGTACAGACCAAGGACTTTCGCTGGAACCTCAATCTGAATTTCACGGCTAATCACAATGAAATTCACGAACTCTCCGACGGCGCCACGAAAGACGAGGCCAATGGTTGGTTCGTCGGGGAATCCGTAGGTGCCGTATGGACTTATAAACACATAGGCTACTGGGGCATGGATGAGATTGAACAGGCTGCCAAATACGGGCTTGTTCCAGGATCCATCAAGGTGAAAGAAGTGGACGGTGACACGTCATCAACCAATGCGGACAAGATGATTATCGGCAATCGCTTCCCATCATGGACGGGCGGTCTGACCAGCACGTTTACCTACAAGAACTGGAGTCTTGCAGCCTTCCTCTATACGCGGCAGGGCCAATGGAGCTACTCACAGTTCCATTGGACGACAGCCTTGAACGACAACACAAACTTCAATCACATGAATCTGAACTATTGGACGCCGGAAAATGCAGCTTCTGCAAACTGGCACCGGGCAGGCATCACGGCTCCCGGCATGACCGAAGCCTTAATGTGGCAGAAGACCTCATACTGGAAAATAGGCTACATCACACTTGCTTACGACCTGCCGAAAAAGATGATGGAAAGTCTCCATCTGAAGAAATGCCACGTCTATCTGTCCTGTCAGAACCCATTTATATTCACAGATTACAAAGGTCTTGACCCTGAATCGGCAGACAAGTCCACAGATGTGTACTATTTTATGACACGCAGTTTTCAACTCGGACTTAACCTGAGTTTCTAAGGAACCAGAAATTCAAAACACTATAATAAGTAATCACAATGAAAAGAACTAAATATATAATTCCAGGCATGTTGTTTTACGCCGCAGCAATGGTGACTTCATGCAGCTTGGATGAACAGAATTTCTCGGCTGTAACTTCCAATAATTACATCCAGAGCGAAACGCAATTTGAGGAATTAGTCAATGCAGCATACATGCAAATGCGCCCACTTTACAACTCCACAGGTGTCAACTGCATGTTCTATGGCACAGATATTTATTCACGGACAGGTGAACTGAACGATGCCCAGAACGGGGTTGATGACTATAGCTACATCGATCCTATGGACGGCGGCGTGCTGAACTGGTGGAACGGAAACTATGATATCATCACGAAAGTCAACGTTGCACTTGATCACGGAGAGAATCTCTCGCTAAGCGAAAATGTACGCAAGGCTCGCACGGCCGAACTGAAAACGCTGCGCGCTTATGCCTACTTCAACCTTGTCGAAACATTTGGAGGCGTTCCAATCCTGCTGCATGAGCTTACAACACCAAGCTTCAACTTCCAGCGTGCCACCGAAGAAGAAGTATATCAGCAGATCATTGGCGATCTCACCGAAGCAATCCAGAGCGGTGGACTGAAACAACAATTGAACACTAATGAATTCGGACGCGTAGACATGGCAATGGCCCATCATCTGTTGGGCAAAGCACTGCTCACCCGAAGCTATAAACCCTTTGCCGGAAATGACGACTTGAAACAAGCCATTAGTCATCTTGAAGCCGTACTGCCACTGCATAGCATGTCTCCCAATTGGGATCTCCTTTTCGACACGCAGGGTGGTTCGTACCAATATAATAATCCGGAAATCATCTTCTCTATCCGTTTTTCAGCCAATCAGCTGTACAATACTGGCAGCAGCAGCGGATGGTATCAGCACTTCAAGACACAGCAGCTGAACCAATGGCCGGGACTCATCGACCGCACAGGTCCCTACTGGCGCTGCGATCCTTCATATCGGGCTGGTGAAGACTACCTGCAAAGCTTCGAAGATCAGGATGTGCGCAACAGCGAGAAATATGTTGTTCGCCATCTCTATGCCACCGGTTCCGGACAACTGAACGGACACTCCTTTAACAAAGGAGATGAGATCATCTACATGCCTAAGCAAGCTATGACAGCCACAGAGAAGCAAGCATACCAAGCCCTCCATCCGTCTGTCTATCTCGTTGTCAATCCCAATGAATACAGCAAACTATGGCCGGAGGGCAATCAGAATGTCATCAGCCCGTTCATTTACAAATTTTATGATACTGGCGTTACACAGTATACGGGAAGCGTGAGTGAAGGTGAAGACCCGATGGGAACACGCGATATCATTGTCTTCCGTACAGCCGAGACCAAGCTCCTGCTCGCTGAGGCTTACCTGAAGAACGGCGATCCACAGAAAGCACTGCAACAGGTGAACGACATCCGCACACGCGCCGGAGCCACAAAACTGGCCAGCGTCACACTCGACACGATCCTCGACGAAAGCGGCCGTGAACTTTTCGGCGAAGCTAACCGATGGATGGATCTCAAGAGAACAGGCAAACTCTTCGAGCGCGCCTATACGCACAATCCTTTCGTGCGCCGTCATCACACAAGTGCAGCTGACATCGACAGTCACTTCCTGCTGCGTCCGATCCCACAATCACAAATCGAGCGCTCTGCCAACACCATCACGCAGAATCCAGGATACGCAGGTGCGAAATAACCATATTTAAGCAACAAATGGCAGACTCAGCAAAAATATATTGCTTGGTCTGCCGTTTTCTTCATATATAACATTGCTTCCATACACGCTGGAAGGTATTCTTAATCAAACAACAGATCATGTCACAAAAAACAAGACTCCTGCTCCTGACCGTCTGGATGATGGCAAGTACTCTCGCCAGTGCTGCCGAAAGCCTCATCCGATACGTGGATCCGGCCGTCGGAACGGGGGCAAAACCGAACGCTTTCTTAGGCGGGGACTCCCAGTTGGGACAGACG